>CAYJEC010000370.1:0-4093 GCA_964369025.1 uncultured Ideonella sp.
GTTGAGCACGCCGTCCTTCAGGTTGGCCTCGATGCGGCTCGGGTCCAGTTCGCGGCTGAGGGTGAAGCTTCGCCGGTAGCGCGGCACGCGCAATTCGACGTACGCCGGTCTCAGGTCGGGCGGTACGGCAGCTGCGACGACGCCTTCGATCAACAGCGTTTCGCCGTCGACCTTGATCTCCAATTGTTCGCGCGGCACGCCGGGCAGATCGGCGAGCAACGTGATGCCCTGCTCGTCTTCGAGCACGTCGACGCGGGGCGCGAGTGCGCGCTGTTCAGGCTGGTTGGCTGCGGCGCTCGTCTGCAGTTCGTTCCGGGTTCCCATGGTGTGGACCTCCTGTGTCGGTGGATGGATCACTGGACAGTGATGCGCTGCGGCTGCGCCGATTCCCGTCGGGCGATGCTGACGTTCAACACGCCATCCCGGTAGGTGGCGTGCACGCGGGTCGGATCCACGTCGTCAGGCAGGCTGACGGCGCGCTTGAAGGCACCGCTGCTGCGCTCGCGGCTGTAGACGCTGACGCGCTTGTCGCCCGGCTGATGGGGCGGCAAGGCCGAGGCGCGTTCGCCGGAGATGGTCAGCACACCGCGGTCGATGACCACGTCGATCTTGGTGGGGTCCATGCCCGGTGCAAAGGCATAGACCTCGACACTGGTGGGGGTGTGCCCCACGTTGACGGCGGGGAACGCGCCCGGGGCGACAGAGCGGATGCTGCTGGCCAGGCCCGAGGTGCCGAAGACATCGTCGAGTTCGCGGCGCAGGCGGTCGAAATCGCCCATCACGCCGCCGGGAAAGCTCCAGAGGGATTCGTACATGGCTGCTCCTTTCGGTGGTTTCACCCGGCGGGGTTCACAAGAAACCGTGCGCCGGCATGACACCGAGTTAGGGGCGGCTTGCGCGACTTCAAGGGCCACGCAGTCTGAGCTGGATCAGGTTCCGATCACGCCCCCGTCCAGTCGGGTGATGACCACCGTGGCCGACCGGGGCCGGCCGCCGTCCGGCCAAGTCGAGTACCGGCCCGGCGCCTCGGGGTCGCTGCGCTCGGAGGGTGATTCGCCCGGGTGCTGGAAGTTGACGAACATCGTGCGCAGGTCCGGCGCCATCGCGATGCCTGTCACCTCGCAGCCGGCCGGGCCGACCAGGAAGCGCCGGATCTCGCCCTTTGTTGGATCACAGGCCAGCATCTGGTTGTTGCCCAGGTTGACATAGTCGCCCTTGCCCAAGGTCGAGGTGGAGACGTCGGTCTGGATCCACAGCACGCCACGGGAGTCGACCCACAGGCCGTCGGGGCTGCCGAAGGCGTCGCCGCGGATGTTGCCCTTGGCGCCCTCGCGCGACAGCTTCGGGTCGCCGGCCAGCACCAGGTGATCCCAGCTGAATTTCACGCCGTCCAGGTCTCCTTGCTCCTTCCACCGGATGATCTGGCCCATGGTGTTGTTGGAGCGCGGGTTGGCCGCATCCATGTACGGCTGGCCGGCCTGGCCCCGGCTGGAGTTGTTGGTCAAAGTGCAATAGACCTGCTTGCTGATGGGATCCACGGTCGTCCACTCCGGCCGGTCCATCTTCGTCCCGCCCAGTTTGTCGCTGGCCTGTCGGGACTTGATCAGCACCTCGCCCTGGTCGGCGAAGCCGTTGGCTGCCGTGAGGGGGCCTTGCCCATGAACCAGTGGCAACCACTCTCCGGTGCCGTCGACATCGAAGCGGGCCACGTACAGCGTGCCATGGTCCAGCAGGTCGCGATTGGCAGCGAGGCCGCCAGGCTTCATGGCGTCGCGGCTGACGAACTTGTAGATGTACTCGAAGCGCGCGTCCTCGCCCATGTAGACCACCGCCTTGCCGCCGGCGGTCAAGGCCGTGGCAGCGCCCTCGTGCGCGGCCCGGCCGAGGGCGGATCGCTTGACTGGGGTCGACGTCGGGTCCATCGGATCGATCTCTACCACCCAGCCGAAACGGTTGAACTCGTTCGGGTGCTTGACGGCGTCAAAGCGCTCCTCGTGCTCGTGCCACCGGTAGAAGCCCCCGCCCTTTTTCAGACCCCATCGCTTCTGGTGGGCGTCGGGCTGCTCCGGCCCTTCGAAGTAGTTGGCAAAGTTCTCTTCACAGGTCAGGTAGGTGCCCCAAGGGGTTTGACCATTGGCGCAATTGTTGAACGTGCCCAACGCCATGGCGCCGGTGGGGTCGGCGGCGGTTTTCATCATGGCGTGGCCGGCGGCCGGGCCGGCAATGCGCATGGGCGTGCTGGCGGTGATCCGGCGGGCGTAGCGCGATGGCCGGACGGTTTTCCAGGCGTCGCCAGCACGCTCGACCTCGATCACCGACACGCCGTGAGCCGCCATGGCCTTGGCCACCTTCTCGGCGCTCCAGGTCTTCATGCCATCGGTGTGCAGCAGGCCGTCATCGGTGTACTCATGGTTGATCGCGAGCAGGCCGCGGCGGGCACCGTCGAGCGGGAAATAGGCCATGCCATCGTGGTGCATGCCGGCCTGTGCAGCCTGGTCGGCTGCGCTGTTGGATGCGTCGGGGCGGAAGGCCGGGATTTGCCCGGCGAGGCCGACCGGATCTCCCCAGCGGTACAACACCTGGGCACGGTAGCCATCGGGCACGACGACCGTGTCGCCGGCGGCCATGGGCACCCCCTTGAAGCCAATGTCCCGGCCAAGCCCTGCAGGGTTCACCGGCGTGTTGGCCGTACCGGCACATGCCGTCAATGCCCCCGGACCGAACAGTACCGCGACCGCCGCCAGCCCGCCGCCGCGCAGAACCACCCGTCGGCGCGGGTCCGACACGTCGTGGATGCTGGGGTTGGCGGTGGGATTGGAGTCTTCCATCCGGTCGAAGTCCTTGGCCATGGCAGCGGCTCCTGAAAGTGGAAAGGGGATGGCCCGAAGGTGCCACCCCTCTGTGACATTGTCATGGCAGCAAGCGGCAGACCGACAGCCTCCTAGAATCGCCGGCTGCCCGCCCGCATGACACTCGCTCACCTCATCCGCACTTTCGTGCGCCGCCATGCCGCGGCCTATGCGGCGGCGGGCGTGATGCTTCTGGCCATCGCCCTGCTGACCGTCTGGATGCCTCGTCAGATCGGCCACTTGGTGGATGCCCTGGTGGCCCGGGAAATGTCCGGCCCGGCGTTGTGGCGAGAATTGGCGTTGCTGATCGGTGCTGGTGCCTTGATCTACCTGCTGCGGGTTGGCTGGCGGATCCGCCTGTATGCCGCGGCCTACCAGATGGGGGTGGAGTTGCGCCGCCGCCTTTACGCCCGCCTGGCCGAGCAGGGGCCGCGCTTCTACCAGACCCGCCGCACCGGCGACCTGATGGCCCTGGCCACCAACGACGTGGATGCTGTCGAGATGGCTGCCGGCGAGGCGATGCTGGCGGGCTTCGACGGCACCCTCACGCTGCTTCTGGTGGTGGCGACGATGGCGCTGGGCGTCGATTGGCGCCTGGCGGCCATTGCGCTGTTGCCGTTCCCGCTGATGGCCTGGTCGTTCGCCTGGATCTCCCGCCATGTGCACGATCGCTCGCGCGACGCGCTGGAGCGCTTCGGGGACCTGAACGACCATGTGCAGGAGACCCTGACCGGGGTGCGCACCCTGCGCACCCTGGGCCTGGAGGCGCGCAGCGGCAAGCGCTTTGCCGAGCTGGCGGGCGCGGCGGCACAAGCCAGCTACGAGTCGCAACGCTGGGAGGCCCGCTACGAACCTGCCGTGGGCATGACGCTGGTCACAGCCATCGTGCTGTCGCTGGGCCTGGGAGGCTGGCTGGTCTGGCACAGCGAGCTGACCATCGGCCAGCTCACCAGCTTCGGCCTGTACCTCACCCAGCTGATCTGGCCGATGTTCGCGGCAGGCTGGGTGCTGGCCCTGTGGGAGCGGGGACGCGCGGCCTGGACCCGCTTGTCAGCCGTGCTGGACGAGCCCCTGGCGATCGACGACGACGGCACGGTCGACACCGTCCAGCCTGG
Source organism: uncultured Ideonella sp. (assembly GCA_964369025.1). Lineage (GTDB taxonomy): Bacteria > Pseudomonadota > Gammaproteobacteria > Burkholderiales > Burkholderiaceae_C > Ideonella. The sequence continues at coordinate 3,965 of CAYJEC010000370.1, forward strand.
CGCCATCGTGCTGCGCGACGTGCATTTCCGTTACCCGGGCAACACCAGCGCTGCACTGTCGGGGCTGTCCCTGCACATCGAGCCTGGCACCACGCTGGGCCTCGTCGGGCCCACCGGCTCCGGCAAAAG
>CAYJEC010000371.1:0-4083 GCA_964369025.1 uncultured Ideonella sp.
GGTCAAGCGCATGGTGGCGGCGGTGGGCAACCGGGTCGAAAGCCTGCACCGCAGCAGCTTCGGCAGCCTGGTCTTGCCGGCTGATCTGGCACCCGGCCAATGGCGCTGGGTACCGGGCTGGCCCGGTTGACTCGCCGGCAAGGCCTGCTACCGTGGCAGCAATGTTGCAGCAGCCTGTGAGAACGACAGCGCCGCCAGAGGGGGGCTTGGCAGAGAGCGATGCCCGGCAGGTGGAGTCCCAGGTTGAATTGGAGCGGCTCAAGGCGCTCTACGACCGAACTCCCCAGTCGCTGTGGGGCGGGTTGGTTTTTGGCGCTCTGCTCGCCTGGGCCGTGGCGCCGGAGGCAGGCGCCTGGTGGGCCTGGGGCTGGTGCGCAGTGCGTGTTGGCATCCTGGCGGCCCGCTTGCTGGATTGGCAGGCGTTCACACAGAGCTTCAACTGGCCGAGGCGTGCCGGCGCCCTGACCCGTCGATATTCGATCCTGGTGACGCTGGATGGCCTGGCCTGGGGCCTGGCCGCGTTGCTGTTCAAGACCGCCGAACCCGGGCTGCTCGACGGCGCCCTCCTCGCCGCATTGGTAGGTGTGTCTTCGGTTGGCGTGTACACGCTGACCAGCCACTTTGCGGTCGCGATGCGCTTCATGACCGCGGCCCTGGCCCCCGCCTTCCTGTTCCATCTGGGCCATGGCGGAACGGTGTCGTTGCTGATCTCCGGCGGCTTGCTGATCTATTTCGCCGTCATCTGGATCGAGGCGCGCAGCACCGAGGAACGCACGCTCGAACTGCTGCGTCTGCGCTTCGAGAACGCCGCGATCGCCGCACAGCACCAGCGGGCCCTGCGCTTGGCCGAGCACTCCAGCGCCGCCAAGAGTCGCTTCCTGGCCACTGTCAGCCATGAGCTTCGTACGCCCTTGAACGGCATCCTGGGCATGACCCAGTTGCTGGCCATGGACGGCCTGCCCCCCACCCAGGCCAGCCGGCTGAGCGTGGTTCAGAGTTCGGCGCAACACCTGCTCAGCGTGATCGGCGACCTGCTCGACGTCTCGCGCATCGAGTACGGCCGCATCGACCTGCACCCGCAGGCCGTCAGGCTCCCCACTCTGCTGACCGAGGTGACCGACCTGCTGCGCCCGGTGGCAGAGCTCAAGGGCCTGCGGCTCCTGCTCACCATGGATTCCAGCCTGCCGGAGCAGGTGCAGTGCGATCCGGTCCGCGTCAAACAAGTTCTCCACAACCTGATTGGCAATGCGATCAAGTTCACCCCTCGGGGCCAGGTGGAGGTGAGCGCAAGCCTGGAGGGTGACCGCCTGGTGTTCCACATCATGGACACCGGTGAAGGTATCGACGCCGAACAGATCGCCCGCATCTTCGACGCCTTCGAGCAGGCGCCGGTCCACGCCGACGCCAGCCGGTCGGGAACCGGGCTGGGGCTGACCATCGCGCGCCACCTGGCCCGTGCCATGGGGGGCGACATTGACTGTCGCAGCGTCGTGGGGGCCGGTACCGTGTTCGAGTTCAGCATTGGCCACTTGCCGGTACATCCGGGCTTGGAGCCCGGCGCTCCAGCGACGGAGCCTGTGGCGTCCCCGGAGGGGCCAGACCGGCCGGCGCTGATCCTGGTGGTTGAGGACAACCCGGTCAATGCCATGGTGGCCACCAGCATGCTGGAGCGGCTGGGAATGCGTTGCCACGTGGCCACGGACGGCGCGCAGGCGCTTTCCCAACTGGCCAGCGAGGGCTTCGACCTGGTGCTGATGGACTGCCAGATGCCCGTGCTGGATGGATTCGCCGCCACCCGCCGATGGCGCGCCATCGAAGCTGCGGGCCAGGCCCCGCGGCCGGTGCGCCTGCCCATCGTGGCGCTCACCGCCAACGCCGTGGCGGGCGACGACGAAGCCTGCCGGGCCGCCGGCATGGACGGCTATCTCAGCAAACCATTCACGCTGGACGCACTGCGTACCGAGATCGCTCGCCACCTGTCGCGCAGCGCATAACATCGCGCCCCATGCGAATCCTGCGCGGGCAACACGCCCAACTGCCCCACGACGGGCCCGGCTGTGCCCTGACCATCGGCAATTTCGACGGTGTGCACCGTGGCCACCAGGCCATGCTGGCCCTGCTGCAGAGCGAAGCCCGGCATCGGGGCCTGCGCAGTTGCGTGATGACGTTCGAACCGCATCCACGCGACTACTTCGCCCAGCGTGCCGGTCAACCAGACAAGGCACCGACCCGCATCGCCACCTTGCGCGACAAACTGCGCGAACTGGCCCGCTGCGGGGTGGACGACGTGGTGGTGTTGCGCTTCAACGAGGCACTGGCCAGCCTCCCCGCGGAGGATTTCATCCAGCACATGCTTGTCGCCCGATTGAACGCCCGCTACGTGCTGGTGGGCGACGACTTCCGCTTCGGCGCGCGGCGCACGGGCGACTACACAATGCTCGACGCAAGCGGTGCGCGCCTCGGCTTCGACGTGGCCCGCATGATGAGCTACGAGGTGCACGGCCTTCGCGTGTCCAGTTCGGCTGTGCGGGCGGCGCTGGCGGCTGGCGAGATGGAACGCGCCGCCACCCTGTTGGGCCGGCCCTACGCCATCAGCGGCCATGTGGTGCATGGCAAGAAGCTGGGTCGCGAGTTGGGGTTTCGCACATTGAACCTGCGTTTTCCCTTCCACCGCCCGGCCGCCAGCGGCATCTATGTGGTGCGCGTGCACGGCCTGGGCGGCACGCCGCTGCCTGGCGTGGCCAGCCTGGGCGTGCGGCCCACAGTCGAGGATGCCGGCCGCGTGCTGCTCGAAACCCACTGCCTGGGTTGGCCCGACGCGCTGGGTGAGGAAGCAGGGTACGGGCGCTTGATCTCGGTCGAACTGCTGCACAAGCTGCATGATGAGCGCCGCTACGGCTCGCTGGAGGCACTTCGCGCAGGCATCGAGCAAGACGAGGCCGACGCTCGAGCCTGGTTCTCCATGCAGGCGCCCTGAGCCACTGGTTGACCACGCTGCTCCGATCCGATGACTGTGCCCGGCGCGCGAATTTCGTGGCCTGAAGCCCTGAGGCCACCCGGCGTGGTGGCGGCCCTGCTGGCAGCCGCGCTGTTCGGCGCCGGTACCCCTTTGGCCAAGGCCCTGTTGGGCGGTGCGCAACCCTGGATGCTCGCCGGCCTGCTTTACCTGGGCTCCGGCATCGGGCTGACCGTGCTGCGCGCCGCGCGAGGCGCACCGCGGGTCCGTCTCCCGGCCCCGGATCGGTGGTGGCTGGCCGGAGCCGTGCTGGCCGGTGGGGTCGTCGGGCCGGTGCTGCTGATGTTTGGCTTGTCGCGCATGCCGGCCTCGGGCGCCTCGTTGCTGCTGAACGCCGAGGGGGTCTTCACCGCCTTGCTGGCCTGGTTCGCATTCCGGGAGAACTTCGACCGCCGGATCGCGATCGGCATGCTCGCCATCGTCGCTGGTGCCCTGGTGCTGAGTTGGCCCGGAGAAGCCCGTTTTGGCGACCTCTGGCCCGCGCTTGCCGTGCTCGGCGCCTGCCTGTCATGGGCGATCGACAACAACCTGACGCGCAAGGTGGCGTTGAACGATGCCATGTGGATCGCGTCGATCAAGGGGCTCGCAGCGGGTGGTGTGAACCTGGCGCTGGCCTTCGTTGCGGGTGGGGCGCTGCCCGCCGCCCCGGTCGTGGCCGGTACCCTGGTGTTGGGATTCGCCGCGTATGGCGTGAGCCTGGTGTTGTTCGTGATCGGCCTGCGGCACCTCGGCACCGCGCGGACCGGCGCGTACTTCTCCGTGGCACCCTTCTTCGGCGCCGCACTGGCGGTCGCTTGGCTCGGCGATCCGGTCACCGCGCAACTCGTGGCAGCCGGTGCCATCATGGCCTCGGGCGTCTGGCTGCATCTGAGCGAGCGCCACACCCACGTGCACACCCACGAAACGATGGAGCACGAACACGAACACGAGCACGATGCCCATCATGAGCACGTGCACGCCGAAGGTGGGTCTGCGCTGCGCCACTCGCATCGGCACCGGCACGACGCTCTGACCCACAGCCATCAGCATTTTCCGGACGAGCACCACCGGCACTCACATTGAGGGCC
>CAYJEC010000372.1:0-4079 GCA_964369025.1 uncultured Ideonella sp.
TGCAGCGCCAATGAACGGCGCGCAGATGAAGCCTCGCGCGATGTCGAAGCCTGGCTCAAGTGCCGGTACATGCGCGAGCATCTGGGCGAGGAGTTTGCCGGCACGGTCAGCGCTGTCACCAGCTTCGGCCTGTTCGTGACGCTCGATGCGTTGTATGTGGATGGCTTGGTGCACATCACCGAGCTGGGGGGCGAGTACTACCGTTTCGACGAGGTTCGCCAGGAGTTGCGCGGCGAGCGCACCGGTATCCGCTATGTCATCGGTGCGCGTGTTCGTGTTCAAGTCAGCCGCGTGGATCTCGACGGCCGGCGGATCGACTTCCGCATGGTCCAAGAGGGCGAGGGGGACCGTCTCCTCTCGCGCGGCCGTTCATCAGGGCGAGGCGAGGGAGGAGCTGTGGAGGCGCTGGCCGATGTCAAGTCGGCCGACCGCCAGCAGAAGCGTGCGACAAGGCAGGCCAAGTCCGGCGCAGCGCCTGCAAAGCGCAAGAGCAAGTCTTCTGCTTCGCGAGGTGGTGCCAGCAATGTGCACCCCAAGGCAAGCGGCGAGGAAAGGGCTTCCAAGTCGCCCAGTTCGGCTGCACGCAGCCCGAAGCCCCGTACCCGCCGCTGAACACTCAACCTTTTGGCTATCCCAATGTCGAGGCGGTTTCGGACATTGCCTCGACGAGGCGGCTGGCCGGCAAAGGAAGATCTGGCCTGGGCTCCACGGCCCGCCCGTGCAACCACACGCAGCCCGCAGCCACTGCGAGGGCCAGGTCCAACGAACCAGACGATGGACCTGGCTGGCTGCTCCAGCAACCGCCGAGCCAGCCTGCCAGCACATCGCCAGAGCCCGGCGTCGCCAGGCGGGCATTGCCGCTGGAGTTGATCAGCGGCCGTTTTCCTGGGGCCGCAATCACGCTTCCTGTGCCCTTGAGAACCACCACCGCGTGCAGGCGCTCAGCCATGTCCTGCGCCGCCTGCAAGCGGTTGCTCTGCAGTTCGTGGACGCTCGTACCAAGGAGCCGTGCAGCTTCCAGAGGATGCGGTGTCAAGACCGTCGGCTGGCCCCGAAGGCCGCGGTTTCGAAGGGCCCTTGCCAGGCCGGCGTCAGCGGCGACAGCATTCAAGGCGTCGGCATCCATCACCAGGCGGGCCGCGCGGTGGATCACCTCCGGGAGAACGGCGCTCACGGCATTGCCCCCGCCACAGCCGCAAACCACCGTCGCGGAATCAAGGGCCTGAGCGGCCCGGGCCTCAGCCCAGGTGCGCAGCATCAGCTCTGGCGGTAGCCATCCTGCCGGTTCGCCCAGCGGGCACACGAAGACGCGACCGGCGCCGGCACGCAGGCTCGCGGTGGCTGCGAGAAGTGCAGCGCCCGCCATGCCGGGTGCACCGCCAACCACCCACACATCACCGAAGCTGCCCTTGTGGCTGTGGTGCGCCGCGCCAATCCGTGCGGCGAGGGCGGTGCGCGCGTCCTGGGCGCCAGTCAGGCGCCCCGCTGGCTCGGTGGACAAAGCCGCGCCGAGGTCATCCCACCATACTTGTCCTGCCGCGTCGCGCCCCTCGCCCGTGAAGAGGCCCGGCTTCAAGGTCAGCAGCGACAGGGTCACCGTGGCGTGGACCCGTTTCTCGCCAAGCGATCGACCCGTATCGGCACACAGACCGGTTGGCAGGTCGACCGCGAGCACGGGGGCACGGCTTTGCGCCAACGCCGCCACGGCGTCGGCCATGGCGCCGCTGATCGGGCGTGACTGACCGAGACCCAGCAGCGCATCGATGAACAGCCCGGGCGAATCGTGGCTGCCGTCAACCCGAGTCGCCCCCTGGTCGATCGGCACGCCGGCTTCTTTCGCCGCGGCATGGGCGCGGGCCGCGTCGGGCGGCAACTTCGGCAGGTCGGCCAGCAGCGTGACCGAGACGGCCCGCCCGGCCAGGTGCAATAGCCGGGCGGCGACCAGACCATCGCCGCCGTTGTTGCCTGGCCCACAGAGCACGCAGACCTTGTCGGCGTGCGGTGCCATGGCCATAGCCATCCGGGCTACCGCAGCGCCCGCGCGCTCCATCAGCGCATGCGCGGGCAAGTCGCGGCGGGTCGCGAGCTCGATCTCGCGCGTGGCGGCACTGCCATGCAGGGGCCAGCTGCCAGGGCTTGACAGGACCTGCCGCGGGAGTCGGTTCATGGTGGGCAGCTTAGCGCAGCCGCTGCGGATCCAGCGATGTCATGTCCAGGCTTGGCTCCCTACCGGCCAAGCGCTCTGCCAGCAAACGCGCAGTGGCACCCGCCCAGGCCGCGCCATGGGCACCGTGCCCGAGGTTCAGCCAGATGCCGGGGACGCCGCTGGGGCCCAGCGCCGGCAGGGCGTCTGCAAAGGCGGGCTGCGCGCCCGCCCAAGCTTGTGCCCGGGCCTGCCGGGCTGCCCCTGGAAACCAGGCGTCCAGTGCCGCGTACAAGGGAGCCACGTCGCTGGACGATGGCGTCTGGCGTGGCGGCCCCGGTCGTGCACGTCCCGCCACGCGCACCCGCTGCCCCAGGCGGCTGACGATGACGTGCCGGTCCGGGTCCAGCAGGATGCCGCGTGGCAGGTGCCGGTCGGCGTCGTCGCCGTCGCGCAGGGGGGCGGTGACAGAACAACTGTGGATGGCCTGCCACGGCAGGCGTATGCCCAGCGGCCTAAGGAGGGCGGCCGAATCAGCTGCGGCACAGACCACCACCTCATCGAACTCCTGAGGCGCAGCGCCGGGCACGCTGCCGCCGCTGGCGGGCAACACAAGGACACCAGGGCGGGCCCCCGGATTCAATGCCCGCACGACATGCTGCAGGAAGTACCGAGCGCCCAAGCGTTGCGAGGCGCTCTTGAGCGCTTGCGCCAGTTGGCGGCAGTTGGCCGACAAGGCGTGTGGCCAGTGCAGTGCGCCTGCCAAGGCCGTGGCGCCATTCAAGGCGGGTTCGACCAGCCGGGCCCCGTCGGCCGAAAGCAGCTCGACCCGTTCCCCTGTGGCGGCCAGGGTGTCCGCGAGCGCCTGGGCGCGCGCGCAGTCAGACGGGCGCCGAATCATCATCATTGCGCCGCGGCTCCCTTCCAACTCCAACTGCTCAACATCGGTGGCAGTGGTCAACTGCTGGAGCCCGAGCCGGGCCAGGTCGCAAGCCACCGATCGCCTGGCTGCAGCCCGCTCGGAGCGATCAGCTCGCCATCGGGTCAACTGACCAGCCCAGTGCGCAGGATTCATCGACGGCTGCGGGCCGAAAAGTCGCAGGCCCCAAGCCGGGTGTGCCTGGAGCAGACCTGGCACGATGGCGCCGTGCGGCGCGAAGCTGCCTTCGGTGGCGATGCTGGCGCCACGCTCGAAGACGCTGACCTCGTGGCCATCCTTGGAAAGCTCCAGGGCGGTGCTGACGCCCACCAGACCTGCACCGATCACAGCGATCTGCATGGTCAGGTGCCTCCTTGACAGCCGTCATTGACATGGGGAGAGGCGCGACCACTGAAGGCCACACTCCGGCCTGCTACAATCTTTGGGTTTAGCTGGGAGCCCATAGGGTGAAGGAATCACCGGGTTCCCGCTGAACCGGAAGTTACGCCGCCCGGCACCGTGCACCTCGCATTGCGAAGTGCTCCTGCCACGATGGCCTTCCGAATTCGCGAACCCGGCTTTCTGAACAAGGTGTCGTGAACCTGCGTTTCCCTGGTGTATCAAGGGGCAAGCAGGGTTGCGATTTGTGCCGGGATTCTAGACCCAACCTTCGGAGTATCCATGTCCGTTTCGATGCGTGAAATGCTGGAAGCCGGTGTCCACTTTGGTCACCAAACCCGCTTCTGGAACCCCAAGATGGCCCCGTACATTTACGGCCATCGCAACAAGATCCACATCATCAACCTCGAGAAGACGCTTCCAAAGTTCGAGGAAGCGATGAAGTTCGTGCGCCAGCTCTCGAGCAAGCGCGGCACGATCCTGATGGTGGGCACCAAGCGGCAGGCCCGCGAGGTCGTGGCCCTCGAAGCGCAACGCGCCGGCATGCCTTTTGTCGACCAGCGCTGGCTCGGCGGCATGCTGACCAACTTCAAGACCGTCAAGGGTTCGCTGAAGAAG
>CAYJEC010000373.1:0-1905 GCA_964369025.1 uncultured Ideonella sp.
CGGGCCTGGCCGACAGCCTGATCGGCCAGTACCGCGACGTGATCGCGGCGGACTACGCCTACGTGTTCCTGGAGCGTAACCTGCGCCTGGGCATGGCGGCCCTCGCCAAGGACTACACGCTGCAGCAGACCCAGCGCGACCAGGCCAACCAGGTGCGGCAGCGCGCGCAGGCCATGCTGCTGCAGATCTCGCAGGAGAAGAACCTGCTATACCAGAAGGTCGGCTCGTACAGGGCCGTGGCCAGCCACCTCGAGCAGTTGGAGCGGCAGTTGCGCTCCAGCATGCCTCAGCACGTCATGGACATGCTGGGCCAGCAGGCGGCCTACCTGTCGCGCTGACACCGATGAAGCGGCACAGCCATGTGGGAGATCTACGCTTACCAGAACGCCGACAGCCTGTTCGGCGTGTTCAACGCGGCCGCGGCCATCCATGCCTCCAATGACTATGCCTCGGCCGTCGCGGCAGTGGCATTCTGCGGCTTTGTGGCGGCGCTGATCGCCTATGCCTTTGCGCCAGAGAAACTCCAGGGCTGGAAGTGGCTGGCCTCGGTGGTGCTCGTCTTCGGCATCCTGATCGTGCCCAAGGTGACGGTGGGCGTGGTCGACAAGACCGGCGGCTCCGCGGTCAAGGTCGTGGACAATGTGCCGTTCGGCGTGGCGCTGCTGGGTAGCTTGACCAGCACCATCGGGCACACACTCACGGGGATGTTCGAAACGGCCTTCCAGGTGATCCCGGGCGCTGGAGCCATGCCGGCCGAGCTGTCCTATCAGCAGAACGGGCTGATGTTCGGCAACCGGCTCGTGCGCGAGACCGGCACTGTGGTGTTCCAGGATCCGGCCTTCCGCACGGACCTGGTGAACTTCATCCACAACTGCACGACCTACGACCTGGTCGACGGCACGCTCGATCCGGCGACCTTCTCCGCCTCCGATGACGTCTGGCCGTTGATGGCCTCGCCGAATCCGGCGCGTTTCAGCACATTGACGGGCGCGGGCGGCGCCGTGGGCGTGGACACCTGCCCCAATGTGTACCTGAGCCTGAACGGCCGGCTGCCGGCACAGCTGCAGCGCATCCAGGGACGGCTCTCCTTCCAGCTCAACCCGACGTTGCCAGGCACGGCGGCCGCCGCTGCCATCGCGGGCCAGATCCAGCAGGCCTACCTGAAGAACGGCATCGCCAATGCCTCGGCCACCGCCGCGGACATCATCCGCCAGAACGCCATGCTCAACGCCCTCGAGGACACGGGCAAGATCGTGGGGCAGAAGGTCAACGATCCAGCTGCCATGGTGCTGGCGGTGGGGAGGGCCCAGGCCGTGGCCCAAATGAACGCCTCGTGGCTCAACTACGGCAAGGTCGCCGAGCAGGCGCTGCCGGTGTTCCGCAATGTGATCGAAGCGGTGACCTACGCCCTCTTCCCGTTGTTCGTACTCCTGCTCTTGCTGACCAGCGGCCGCGAGACCATGCTGGCCTTCAAGGGCTATGCGGCCATCCTGATCTGGATCCAGCTGTGGCCGCCGCTCTACGCGATCCTGAACTACATGGCCTCGATCTATGCGGCGTACGACCTGGCGGCTGCCGCCGATCTCGGAACTGGCGCAAAGGCCCTGGCCCTGCAGACGGCCTCGGTCATCTACTCCCGAGCGCTGTCGGGCGAGGCCATCGTGGGCTATCTGGCCATCAGCATTCCGTTCATCGCCTGGGCCGCGCTCAAGCGCATGGAGAACTTTGGCACGGCACTGGTGGGTGGGCTGTCGGGACTGCAGGCCATGCTGTCGGGCACAACCTCGGCATCCACCGTGGGGAACACGTCGCTGGGCAATGTCTCCATGGATCAGATGCAGCTCGCGCCAAACCGCACCTCGGCCTTCATGGGCAGTTGGCAGCATTATCTGAGCGGCAACACCT
>CAYJEC010000373.1:1915-4069 GCA_964369025.1 uncultured Ideonella sp.
GGTGAGCCTGCTGCGCAACCAGGGCTACGCCTCGCGCGTCGTGTCGATGCGCGTGTCCGAGCAGGACGTGCAGGATGCGAGCCGGCAAGTGGATGCCGCGCGCAGCGAGGCGGTCGCGGCCAGCAGCGAACGGTCGTCCGTGCTGGCGGAGGCCTTTACCAAGGGCGTCGCCAAGCTGCGCTCGTCGCGCAGCAGCACCGGCTCCACGTCGAGCAGCTTCGAGCAGTTCGGCGAGACGCTCAACCGGCTGGATCAGATCAGCAAGAGCGTGGCGGACTCGACAGGACTTACGCAGGCACAGGTAGCACGCATTGCCATAGGAGCTTCCGGGCATCTGGGCCTCAGCACTCCCATCGCCGGGCTCGGCGGCAATGCCATCGCCGAAAAGAACTACAGCTCGAACCTCACCGCAGCCGAACAAAAGGCGCTCGCCTCGATGTCAAGTGAACAGATCACTGATTTCAAACAGTTCGGAGACCGAGCATCCAGAGACAAGAGCTTCATGAGCGTGATCGCCAGCGACGCACGCGAAGCACAGGACCTTACATCGCGGTTGGCGTCGACGACTTCCCGCACCGAACGCGCTGACGCCAGCCTCTCGGAAAGAAGCGCCTTCGCGGAACGTGTCTCAACGGCCTATGAGCGCGGCGAGACCATCTCGATCGACATTGCCCAGGATCCCCACAACCTCGCCATGTTCACCCGCTACGCGGAACAGTATGGTGGCAGCAGCGCTTCCGCTCGCGTGTTGATGGAAGCGGAGTTGGCGAGGCAATCCCTGCGGCCTCAACAGGTGTTCTCGGATGGGGCCGCTGTGCCCACGGCGTTCGGCGAACTTCAGGCCCAGCATCTGCGGAACTCCGGGGATCCCGCATTGAGACCTGACCTCACGGAGCGTCACCACTCAAATCAGGGTGAGGTACGTCGATTCGGTGGTACCTCAACTTCCGCTCCATCGGCTGGAGCGCCGTCGCCCATGCGCAGCGCGATCCGCGAGGAAGGCGAGCGCATCCGTGCGACCACATCCGCCGATCAGGGGGCGTTCGATCGCAAGGCGCAAATCACGAAAACCCCCGATGGCACATTGGCATCCGAACGCTCCTTGCTGCTGCAATCGGGCAAGCAGGTGAAGGAGGATGCAGCGCCGTTCATCGACGACGCGAAGCAAGCGGTCAGGGATGCCTTGAAGAAATAGCCCCGTCAGATGTTCTTGTCCGCGTCGAACATACGGGTTCCATGCTCCGGACGAGGCGGCTTCGTGAATGGCTGATGCCCTTCATCACGCCAGAAGTTCACAGCTAGATCACGGCCCGAACCTCCTCCACCTGGAATCGGCTCGATCTCTTCCTCAGTCCGCCAGTGGCGAACCTTGTCTTGTGCTCGCGGCTTTCCAATCTGCGACAGGCCGCCCCCGATCGCGCCGCCGAACAGCGCGCCCACGGCCATCATGACGATCTTCAGGCCCCAGTCGTCATGGCGCGCGGGCAGGTAGCCAAGACCGATGCCCAGCAGCAGGAAGAAGAGGAAGATGGTTTTTCGCATACGGCCCTACTTGGTAAAACCCTATCAAGATTTCTCTCCGAGTCAAGTAACTTAGAGCAGCGTCCCTATCGTTGAATCGACAGCGTTCTCCTCCAACCTTTCGCAAGAGGTGGTCCCGGTAGCTTGAACACCAAACCGGTTTCGATAAGTGCAATCCGTTCAGGTCTTCATCCTCATGGCCTCCAGCGACAACAGCGTGGCTCCCGCCTTCACCTGCTGACCTGCAGTCACCGCCCCGGTCACGATGGCCCCGGGCATAGGTGCACCTACATGCAGCGGGTTGCCGGGTTCCGCAGTTTCGCGCTGTGCCGCCGTGGCCGCGCCGGCCTTGGCCACGCTGGTCATACGCGACTGGCCGTTCATCTCGAACTACACCTTTGCCACACACTCGTCCACATGGACGGTCTGCAGGCTCACCAGCAAGGTCTTGCCCGCCTCGATCTCCAGCGCCACCTCGTCGCCCGGTTTCATGCCATAGAAGAAGGTTGGCATGGGCAGCACGGAGACAAGGCGGTGATGCACATCAAGGAAGCGACCATCGTTCATGCATCATGGCACCAGAGTGGGTCGGATGGATTGCGAATCCACTCCCGAAGCGCGCTGTCTTCGAAG
>CAYJEC010000374.1:0-4052 GCA_964369025.1 uncultured Ideonella sp.
CAATTGCTGGACCATGACGGCCCGGTGGGTGCGTCCGAGCGCAACGCGGCGCGCATTTTCAACGCCGACCATTGTTTCTTCGTGACCAACGGCACCAGCACCAGCAACAAGATGGTCTGGCACCACACGGTGGCACCGGGTGATGTGGTGCTGGTCGACCGCAACTGCCACAAGTCCATCCTGCACGCCATCATCATGACCGGTGCGGTGCCGGTGTTTCTGACGCCCACCCGCAACCACTACGGCATCATCGGCCCCATCCCTGACAGCGAGTTCAGCAAGGCCTCGATCCAGAAGAAGATCGCCCGCCACCCGCTGCTCCAGGGTGTGGACGCCAAGAAGGTGCGCCCCAAGATCCTCACCGTGACCCAGAGCACCTACGACGGCGTGCTCTACAACACCGAGACGATCAAGGCCAAGCTCGACGGCTGGGTCGACACCATTCACTTCGACGAGGCCTGGCTGCCGCACGCGGCGTTCCACAAGTTCTACGGCCACTTCCACGCGATGGGCAAGGCCCGGGTCAGGCCGAAGCAGGCGATGGTGTACGCCACGCAGTCCACCCATAAGCTCTTGGCCGGCATCAGCCAGGCTTCGCAGGTGCTGGTGCAGGATTCGCAGACCGTGCAACTGGACAAGCACCTGTTCAACGAGGCCTACCTGATGCACACGTCGACCTCGCCGCAGTACGCGATCATCGCGTCTTGCGACGTGGCGGCCGCGATGATGGAGCCGCCGGGCGGCACGGCACTGGTGGAAGAGAGCATTCGCGAAGCGCTGGATTTCCGGCGTGCGATGCGCAAGGTCGACGCCGAGTATGAGCAGGACTGGTGGTTCCAGGTCTGGGGCCCCGACCGCCTGACCGAGGAGGACATCGGTCAGCCCGACGACTGGATCCTCCAGGCCAACGAGACCTGGCACGGCTTCGGCAAACTGGCGCCCGGCTTCAACATGCTGGACCCGATCAAGTGCACCATCATCACGCCGGGGCTGGATGTATCGGGCAAGTTCGCCACCAGCGGCATCCCGGCCAGCATCGTCACCAAGTTCCTGGCCGAGCACGGCGTGGTGGTTGAGAAGACCGGCCTGTATTCCTTCTTCATCCTGTTCACCATCGGCATCACCAAGGGCCGCTGGAACACGCTGTTGACGGCGCTGCAACAGTTCAAGGACGACTACGACAGGAACCAGCCACTGTGGCGCATCCTGCCGGAGTTCTGTGCTGCACACCCGCGCTACGAGCGCATCGGCCTGAAGGACCTGTGCCAGGATATCCACGCGATGTACGCCAAGGGCGACATCGCGCGGCTCACGACCGAGATGTACCTGTCAGACCTTCAGCCGGCGATGAAGCCCAGCGATGCCTTTGCCTACATCGCTCACCGCAAGACCGAGCGGGTGGAGATCGACGCGTTGGAAGGGCGGGTGACCACCGCACTGCTGACGCCTTACCCGCCGGGCATCCCGCTGCTGATCCCCGGCGAGCGCTTCAACCGCAAGATCGTGGATTACCTGCGCTTCACCCGCGAATTCAACCAGGCGTTCCCGGGGTTCGACACCGACGTCCACGGCCTGGTGGCTGAGGACCTGCCCAACGGTGACAAGCGCTACGGGGTCGACTGCGTCAGAGATTGAAGCCCCCACGCCCCTCCCCGGGGGCTGACCCCCGACGGGGTGGCGCTGCGCGCGCCCGCCAACGTCAACCCTCTTCGCCCGGCATCGCGCCGACCATCACGTGGCTGAAGCCGCCGTCGACGTAGGTGATTTCAGAGGTCATGCCGGATGCCAAGTCGGAGAGCAGGAAGGCGGCCACGTTGCCGACATCCTCGATCGTCACGTTGCGGCGCAGCGGCGCGTTCTTGGCAAACAGTTCCAGCAGACGACCGAACCCCTTGATCCCCGAGGCCGCCAGGGTCTTGATCGGGCCCGCCGAGATGCCGTTCACCCGGATGCCCTTGGGCCCCAGGCTGGCTGCGAGGTAACGTACGCTGGCCTCCAGCGACGCCTTGGCCAGGCCCATGGTGTTGTAGGCCGGCACGTAGCGCATCGCGCCCAGATAGGAAAGGGTTACCAGCGCGGCCTTGGGCCGCAGGCTGGGCAGGGCGGCCTTGGCCAGCGCCGGAAAGCTGTAGGCCGAGATGTCGTGGGCAATTCGATAGTTCTCGCGCGTGAGCCCATCGAGGAAATCGCCGGCAATGGCGTCACGCGGCGCAAAGCCGATGGAATGGACGAAACCGTCGAAACCTTCCGGCCAGGCGACCTTCAGATCCACAAAGAGTTTCTCGATCTGGCTGTCGTCGCCCACATCGCAATCGAACACCAGCGTGGAATCAAACTCGGCAGCAAATTCGGTGATCCGCGCCTTGAAACGTTCGCCGACATAGCTGAACGCCAGTTCGGCGCCTTCTCGCCGGCACGCCTGGGCAATCCCGTAGGCGATCGAACGGTTGGACAGCAGTCCGGTGATCAGGAGGCGCTTGCCAGCGAGGAATCCCATGCAGTCTCCGAGAGGGTGTTGTAGCGTCAAGGGTGGATTCTGACACGAGCCGGTTGCGGGTACATCTCTTGCAGGCTACAATGCCAGCTTCGCTAGAAATGCGCGAACACACTGATCAAGTGGGCGGATTCATCCAGCCCATTTTTTTTGCGTGATCGCTTTTTTGTCTGCTTGAACACCAAGATGCCCTTGAACAAGGGCTGTCTGGTCTGGAAAAGGGTACTGCCGCCTGATGAGCTGGAGCCAAGCCGTTGAGAAGACGGTGACAGGTTTGGGTTATGAACTCGTCGATGTCGAGCGATCGGCAGGCGGGTTGTTGCGCGTCTCCATCGACCGCATTCCCGGCCAGGCCTACCCGACAGGCGATCATGAGTTCGTCACGGTGGAGGACTGCGAGGCAGTCACGCGCCAACTCCAGTATGTGCTGGAAGTGGGCAACGTCGACTATGCGCGGCTCGAAGTCTCGTCGCCCGGGCTGGATCGCCCGCTCAAGCGCGTCGAGGACTACGCCCGCTTTGCCGGGCAGCAGGTGCTGATCACCCTGAAGATGCCGTTCCAGGGCCGCAAGAAATACCAGGGCCAGTTGCAGGCCGCACCGCAAGATTCGGGCTGGCAACTGGTCTTCAACGACGGCAAGGTCGATCAGGTGCTCGACTTTGCGTTTGACGAAGTTCGCGAGGCCCGGCTTGTGCCGGTGCTCGATTTCAAGGGGCGCCGAGGCAAGGGCGCGCCGCTGGCACCAGAGGGCCAGGCCGGCGAAACGGTTGACGGAGGTCTAGAAAAATGAACCGCGAAATGCTGATGTTGGTGGATGCGATCTCGCGCGAAAAGAGCGTCGAGCGCGATGTCGTGTTCGGTGCCGTCGAGGCGGCGCTGGCCCAGGCGACCAAGAAGCTGCACGGTGGCGAGGTGGACATACGGGTCACCGTCGACCGCGAGACGGGCGAGTACGAGACCTTCCGCCGCTGGCACGTCGTGCCGGACGAAGCGGGCCTGCAGATTCCCGACGCCGAGATCCTGCTTTTCGAGGCCAAGGAACAGATCGACGACATCGAGGTCGACGACCACATCGAGGAAGCCATTGATTCGGTGCCCATTGGCCGCATCGGTGCCCAGGCCGCCAAGCAGGTCATCCTGCAGAAGATCCGCGACGCCGAACGCGAGCAGTTGCTGAACGACTTCCTGTCGCGTGGCGAGCAGATCTTCGTCGGCACCGTGAAGCGCCTGGACAAGGGCGACATCATCGTGGAATCGGGCCGCGTTGAAGGCCGGCTGAAGCGCGGCGAGATGATCCCGAAGGAAAACCTTCGCTCGGGTGACCGCGTCCGTGCGTTCATGGCTGGCATCGACACGCTGGCGCGTGGCCCGCAGATCATGCTGTCGCGTTCGGCGCCTGGCTTCATGGTCGAGTTGTTCGCCCAGGAAGTACCCGAGATTGAGCAGGGCTTGCTGGAGATCAAGAGCTGCGCCCGTGACCCGGGCAGCCGCGCCAAGATCGCCGTCGTGTCGCACGACAAGCGGGTCGACCCGATCGGCACCTGTGTCGGCGTGCGCG
>CAYJEC010000375.1:0-4047 GCA_964369025.1 uncultured Ideonella sp.
CCTTCGTCCCGCCGCCCTGCGACGAGTTGACGACGAGCGAGCCTTCCTTCAGCGCAACGCGGGTCAGCCCGCCCGGCACCATCTGCACCTCGGCGCCCGACAGCACGAACGGCCTCAGGTCGATGTGGCGTGGCGCGATACCGGATTCGACGAAGGTCGGGCAGGTGGACAGGCTCAAGGTGGGCTGCGCGATGTAGTTGGACGGGTTGGCCAGCAGGTGCTCGCGGAACGCGGCAATCTCGTCCCGGGTAGCCGCGGGGCCCACCAACATGCCGTAGCCGCCGGCGCCATGCACCTCCTTGACCACCAGTTCGCCGAGGTGGTCCAGCACGTACTTCAGGTCATCCTTCTCGCGGCACAGATAGGTGGGTACGTTGTTGAGGATGGGCTTCTCGCCGAGGTAGAACTCGATCATCTTCGGCACGTAAGGGTAGATTGACTTGTCGTCGGCGATGCCGGTGCCGATGGCATTGCTCAAGGTCACGTTGCCGGCCTTGTAGGCATCGACCAGGCCGGCGCACCCCAGTGTGGAGTTTTTTCGAAAAACCTGCGGGTCGAGGAAGTCGTCGTCCAGGCGGCGGTAGATCACGTCCACCCGCTTGGGCCCTTGCGTGGTGCGCATGAAGACGAACTTGTCCTTGACGAACAGATCCTGCCCCTCAACCAGTTCGACCCCCATCTGCTGCGCCAGGAAGGCGTGCTCGAAGTAGGCCGAGTTGTACATGCCAGGGGTCAGAACGACCACCGTCGGCTCGTTGACGCCGCTCGGTGCGACGCTGCGCAGGGTCTCAAGCAGCAGATCGGGGTAGTGGGCCACTGGCGCGACCCGATGGTCGGAAAACAGGTCCGGGAAGAGCCGCATCATCATCTTGCGGTCTTCCAGCATGTAGCTCACGCCGCTGGGAACGCGCAGGTTGTCCTCCAGCACGTAGTAGGCGCCGGAGCCGTCCGGGTTGGCGGCGCGCACGATGTCCACCCCGGATATGTGCGAATAGATGTCACGCGGCACCTGCACGCCCATCATCTCGGGCCGGAACTGGGCGTTGTGAAGGATCTGCGCCTCAGGCACCAACCCGGCCTTGAGGATCTCCTGGCCGTGGTAGATGTCGTGGATGAAACGGTTGAGCGCGGTCACGCGCTGGCTGAGGCCCTTTTCCATCTCGCGCCACTCGTGCGCCGGGATGACCCGCGGGATCAGGTCGAACGGGATCAACCGTTCGGTGCCCTCGCCGTCGTCCTTGTCGCCGTAGACGGCGAAGGTGATGCCGACGCGGCGGAAGATCACTTCCGCTTCCTCGCGCCGGCTGCGCATCATGTCGCCGGGCTGCTGGGCGAGCCAGCGGTCATAGGTCCGGTAGTGCTCGCGTACCGCCTTGCCGGCGGCATGCATCTCGTCGAAGCTCGGTCTCATTCAGGCTCTCCTGCGACATTCTCGCTAGCAACAACCGCACCACCTGCGGGCGATGCCTCGGCACCCGGCCAATGCCAGTATCGCCTGCGCACGGTGCGCGTGCACCATGCACCGCCATCGCGCCAGACCCACGCACCACATTGGTCCGTGCGCTGGACAGTTATCCCGGATTCCACATAGCGTGAGAGTACCGCCTGATGCGGATGCCCGAAGCGGCTTCGGTAGCCGACCTGTATGACCGCCACCCGCGGTGCCACGGCTTTCAGGAAGGCGGCGGTCGATGACGTCCGGCTGCCATGGTGCGGCACCAGCAGGATGTCACTGCGCAGCGCGGCCCCGAGCCGCTCGACCAGCGCCTGCTCCTGCGGGGCCTCGATGTCGCCGGTAAGCAGCGCACTGAGACCGTCGGCAGCGCGGATCTGAAGGACGCAACTCTGCGCGTTCGGTTTGGTGCCCGGAGCCGGCGTGGCTGTGAGAGGGTGCAGGAACTCGAACTGCACGCCGTCCCAATCCCACCGCTGCCCCGCCACGCAGGGCACGTTGAACCGCCCTGCGAGCAAGGGGTGGCCTGCCTCCAGACTGCTGCGCAGTTCTCCGACATGCACCTGCGCCAGCAGTGCTGCGGCGCCACCCACATGGTCGGCGTCCCGGTGGCTCAGCACCAGCGTGTCGATCCGGTGCTCGCCTCGGCTGCGCAATAGCGGCAGCAAGACACGTTGGCCGGCATCGCTGTCGGGAGCGTAGCGCGGGCCAGCGTCGTGCAGGAGCAGGTGGCTCGCAGTTCGAACCAGCACAGCGCTGCCCTGCCCCACGTCGGCTGCCAGAAGTTCGAATGCCCCGGGCGCTGGCCGCTGCACGGCCGGGGCCAGCAAGGGCAGGAGCATCGGCAGCCCCAGCAGCCGCGCCCGCCAGGGCAGCGGCAACACCACACAGGCCCCACCGACGAGCCCCAGCGCTGCGGCCCAGGCCGGTGTGGCGGGCGCCTCCCACGTGGCCCAGGGCACCTGGGCAAGCAGCGAAAGAAGTTGGAGCAAGGGCTGCACCGTCCAACCCGCCAATTGCCACAGCGGCGACCACACCAGGCCAGCCAACGCCAAGGGCGTGGTCAGCAGGGTGATCCAGGGCACCGCCACGAGGTTGGCGACAAGGCCTACCAGCGAAACCTGCTGGAACAGCAACAGCGTCAACGGCGCCAGCGCCACCGTGGCCACCAGTTGTTGCCGCAACGCCCCGCCCAACACTCGTCGGGCCCGTGTGCGCCACCGCTCGCCCAATGGCTCGGCCGGCAATGCCGCTGGCGTATCGCTGGCGATCAGCAGCCCCACGGCCACAAACGACAGCCAGAAGCCTGGCTGCAGCAGCGCCCAGGGGTCGGCTGCTGCCACCAAGGCACCGCTGACCAGGCAGACGAGCACCGGCGGCCAGCGGAGCCCGGCCTGGCGCAGCCCCACCGCCAAAGCCAGCATCAGCACCGTGCGCTGCGCAGGCACGCCCCAACCTGCGAGCAGCGCATAGGCCGTGGCCAGGGCCACGCCACCCCAACGCGCCGCCATGGGCGCCGGCCACAGGAGCATCAGGCGCTCGCTGCGGCGCCACAACCAACCGATGCCCGCAGCGGCCAGCCAGGCAAACAAGGTGATGTGCAAGCCGCTGATGGACATCAGGTGTGCCACGCCGGTCTGGCGATACAGGGCCCAACCTTCGCCATCGATCGCACTTTGGTCGCCCACCGTCAACGCGGCCAGCAGACCCGCGGTGCCAGGATCGGCGCCTTGAAGCAGTACCGCGTCGCGCCAGCGTTGCCGCCACACGCCGAATAGTTCGTCCAACCGCCAAACACGGGGCGCTTCCAGGCGACGGGGCTCGCCCAGGGGGCCGACGCGCACCGAACCGACGGCCCCAATGCCTTGTTCGAAGAGCCAAAGTTCAGCGTCGAACCCCTCAGGGTTCATCGCCCCATGCGGCTGCCGCAATCGAACCGGCAGTTCCCATCGCTCACCGGAGAACAAGTGCCCCGGTGCTGCCGCCATCGCCACGTCGCCCACGGCATCGCGAGGCCAGACCAGCGAAAGGCGAGCCGGCAGCCTCACGGGCTGCGCGTCAGCACCCAAAGCGCTGTCTGGCACAAACTGGAACCTCAGCCCCAGCGCGTCCACCTGTGGCAGGCCGACCACTCGGCCCCGCAGGCTCAGATCCTGACCTTCGTGCATCGGCGCGAGCCTGTCCGCCAGGCGCTCGCCGGCACGCCAACCTGCCTGCGCGAACGACAGCAGGATACTGACCAACACAAGAGCCAGGCCGGCAGCTTCGGGGCGCCAACGGCGCACGATCCAGGTCGCGCCACCCAACGCCAACCCCGCCAGGGCCATGCCTGCGTAGGCTGCGGGCGCGAACAGCGCTGCTTGCTGCAGTTGCGCCGCGGCGCCCAGCAACCACCCCAGCGCCACCGCCGCGATCCATCCCCCCTGCATGCCCCAGTGTAGGATGGACGACTGCCTGCTTTCCGACCGGAGAAACCCATGTCCGCCACGTCCGTCTCGGCACGTCTTGCCGCGCTCGGCATCGAGTTGCCGCCTGTCGCCATCCCAGCTGCCGCCTACGTGCCGTTCGTCCAGACCGGTCAACTGGTGTTTCTC
>CAYJEC010000376.1:0-1222 GCA_964369025.1 uncultured Ideonella sp.
GAGCCCCCTCGGGGGGCAGCGAGCGAGAGGGAGCGTGGGAGCCTCTAGTTACATCCACAACCGCCTCCTTGCACGCCGGTGGCGCCGCGGGCACCTTCGCGCACGGTGAACACATGGTCGCGGTGCCGCTCGGCCAGCGCGTCGCGCTGGAACTGCATGATCGGGTCGGCCAGGCGCTCGCGCTCGTAGGGCTTGACCCAAGGCTCGATGGGCGCGCAACCGGCGAGGGCGCCGGCCAACGCCGCGAGTGCTGCCAGGCGGCCAGCAAGGGCCAGGGCGGTGGTCGGTTTCATCACTTCAGCAAAGTCCGGATCTGCTGGTCGTATTCCAGCTCGGTGCCGGGCTTGTAGCCGCGGTGCAGGTAGCGCACCTTGCCGTCGCGGTCGATCAGCACGGTGGACGGCATGGTGGCCAGGTCGTACAGCTTGCTGACCTGCTTGTCGGTGTCCAGCAGCATCGGGAACTTGACACCGAACGTGCCGGCCACACCGAGCGCATTGGCGGGGTCATCGTCGACATTGACGCCCAGCAGCACGAAGCCGGCTGCGCGGTACTTCTCGTAAAGCCGGTTCAGGTGCGGCATCTCCTCGCGGCAGGGTGCACACCAGGTGGCCCAGAAGTTCAGCAGCACGACCTTGCCGCGCTGCTCCTGCAGGCGCAGGTTGGGGCCATTCATGCTGCGCAGCGTGAAATCCGGAGCCGGAGTCGACGGGGCCGGAGCAGCCTGCACCGACCCCACGGTCAGCGCGGCGGTGATGAAGAGGGAGAGCGCTCGCATGGGTCGGCCCTCAGAACAGGAAGGACAGGCCGGCGTTGAGCTCGACGTTCTGGGTCATGTCGCGCTTGCCCAGGAGGTCGAGGGTGTAGATGTTGTCGCGCATGTCGACCCGCACGGCCCAGCGGTCCGCCAGATAGATCTTGACGCCAACGCCGAGGTCGAAGGCCTGCATGCGCTGGCCGTTGAATCGGGTGGTTCCACCCCCTGCGAGCACAAAGACCTGCGAGGGCATCGCGTAGTTGCGGCCAAAGAAGACCTCGCCAGGCAGCACGTTCATGCCGACGTTGAAGTTCGAATAGACCAGGGTCTCGGTGTTGCCAGTGAAGATGCCGCCCGGCAGGATCCGGCGGAAGGCCTCGTCGCTGACCTTGGTCTGGCCGGCCGCGAGCTCGACGAAGAAATCCTCGGTGATGTGGTAGGTCAGGCGCACCCCGCCGGCCGCAC
>CAYJEC010000376.1:1232-4040 GCA_964369025.1 uncultured Ideonella sp.
TTCTGTGCGGAGTACACACCGCCGTACACACCCACCTCGAAGTCGGTGGACGGGAACTTCGGAAGCTTGACGTCGCGCCGGTCGACCTGAGGCGACACCACAGGCTCAGGCGTGCCGTCGGCCGCCCAGGAAGGCAGGCCCATGGCCGCCAGCACAGCCAGGGCGGCCAAGTGGCGAGTCAGGCAGGTGTAGTTTGAGCGCATGGCGTGAGGCGTTTCAGAAGTGGAGGGACAAGCCGACGCTGCCGGCCTGGTAGCTGCGCGAATCGAAATCGGAGACGAAAACCGCATAGCGCGAATAGTCGATGCGCAGGGCGACCCGGCCGCTCAGGTGGTACCGGGCGCCGAGCGTGAAGACGCCGAGGTTGCCATCGAGCTGCTCGTTGTTGACCAGGCTCTTGTTGGGTTCGAAGTTGAAGCGGCCGACACCGATGCCCACAAACGGCGACAGCCGCTTGTCGGACCAGGGCTCTGAAAGCAGGCTGGCCGTCCACAGCCCGGTGCTGGAGGTCTTGGTCTGCACCGTGGCCAGGTTGAGATCCAGGCTCAGCGTATCGGAGAAGCGCCAACCGGCCCACAGGCGGGTGAAGGCGGTCTTCTGGGTGGCCCCGTATCCAATGCCGACGTCGAAACGACGGTTCAGGAAATCCTGCAGGGTCGGATCGGCCAGTTCGAAGGGAACGCCGTCCTCAGTGACGGTACCGGCCATCTGCTCACGCGAGACCCAGCCGACCGGGCCGCGCGCGGTGCGCACCTTGAACCAGTCGGTGTGACGCAACTCGATCACCACCCACTCGTTCTTCTCGGCAGCATAGAAGATGGGGAAGCCCCGTCCCGGCCCGCTGTGCATGTCCAGGTAGGGCCGGACCACGCGCACGCGGGCCACAGGCACGGCGCTGGTGGCCGGCGCGGCCAGGGCCCGAGGCGCCGCCGGGGCGGCTGCCGCATCCTGGGCGTGCGAGGACAGGGGCCACAAGGCAAACCCGGCCAGCCCGGCCACGAGCAAGGGGCGCGCAAAGATCATTCGGTTCTGCAACTGCCAGTGGTGGGGTCGGGTGGATTGAACATCGCGTAAGCGGCTTCGCTGAATTCGTTCTGGTCGCTTGGAACAGGATGGTCGATCCAGTACTGGATCAACTTGGCATTGGGGTCATCCTCGCTGTCGAAGATCAGCCCACCGCCGTGCAGCATGTTGAGAAGCAAGGGCTTGGCCAGCAGGCGGCTCTGCAGCGGATCGCCGGGCACGGTGACCCCCTGCGCCGAGTAGAAATTCTTGTACATGTCGCTGGTTCGGATCAGCGTATTGGTATTCGCCCCGTCATTCAGGTCGAACGGCGTGGCGCTCCGGATCACGCGCAGCGCACCGCCGGTGCCGGTGGTGTTGTCGTGGCAGCCACCACCCGCGCAGGTGTTGGTCGATAGCTGGCCGTTCTGGTTGATCGGCAGTTCGGCCAGCAGCACCGGGAAGATGCAGCGCTGGAAATAGGCGTACGACAGATCGCGCCCGCCAGTACCGGGCGGGTTCCACACATCAGGCGGGTTGCCCAGCGGGTTGCTGCCGCCACCACAGCCGCCCAGAGTTGCGAGGGCCACCAGCGCAGCGCCCAGGGCGAATCGGGCCCGGGGCAGCGGGCGGTCGATCGATCGTCGGGACGGCGGGGTCATGGTGTCGGGCAACCGGTGGCGATCCAGGTGGCAATGGTCTGGTAGTTGGCACTGGCCGTCGGCAGCACCGCGGTGGTCTGCCCAATGGCAGCGGCCGGGTGCGGGATGGTCGACGGCCGCTGCAGCAGGTAGTTCGAAGCGGGAGCGCAGGTGTTGGAGATCATCGTCAGGGTCACGCCGAAATCGCCTTCGGCGTCGCCGGTCAGGACGAACCGATTGTTACGGAATGTCAGCGCGCCATTGCTGCCGACGGCTTGATGGCAACTCGCGCATTGTGCGCGAAGGATCGGGTAAACACGGGCCTCGAAGTTCGCCACGTTCAAGGCCGTGACAGACCGCACATTGGCGCCGTCGAACGGGTTGTTGTAATACTGGCCGCCGAGGTCGATCCACTCGGCCACGAGGCGCTTCTCGGCGGCGTTGAGCAGGCCCGCGTGGTTCGGCGCGGTACCAGGCGGCGTCGGGTGCGCCGCGCGCGCGTCAGCGCCTGCCAGCAGGCTCTGGCCCGACAGGATCTCGATCAGCCGGCTCTGCCGCGCCAGGCCCAGGGCCCCGCCTTCACTGGCCATGTTGAACACCAGGGCGGGCAGCCGCTGCAACACCGGAACGCCTTCCTCCAATCGCGTCACCGGCCGGCCATTCGCGTCGAGCATGGGCTCGCCGAGCATCAGCTTCTCGTAGGACACCAGGCGGCCGGTGCCAGCGATGGTGGGCGACAGGTCCAGCGTGCCGGAGGCGGCGTTGTGGCAGTTCGTGCAGGTGTTCGCGCCGCGGTCGAGGCTCCACAGCGGCTGGATGTGAACGGGGTAGTTGATGACACCGTTGACTGGCGCGGTGGTGGCCAGGGCGGCGTAGCTGATCGACACCGCGGTGCGGGCGGTGACACCTGACTGCGTGGTGTCTGCCCACTCGTCGGTGTAGACCATGTCGGTGACCAGCTTCAGGGCGTTCGGGTCGAGCCGTGTGCGCGTTCCGGCCATCGTCTCGCCAGACTGGTGCTGGCTGGCCAGCGCGCTGCGCAGCGCCGAGGGCATGGTGTCGGCCACCGTGCCGGAGTTCAAGGCCCCACCGCGGCGCGGGCTGTGGCAACCGTCGCAGGTGCGGCGTTCGCCCGGGCGCACCTGGATCCAGTTGGTGTGGGTCT
>CAYJEC010000377.1:0-4039 GCA_964369025.1 uncultured Ideonella sp.
AGGATGTAGAGGTGGGTGTCCGTGATCGGCCGCCCGATGGGCACCGAATGCGCATCGGCCGGCAGGTCAGCGGGGATCGGGTGGGTGGCAACGAAGGTGGTGCACTCGGTGGGACCGTACCCGTTGATGAGTGTCATCTCGGGCAAGGCCTGCAGCGTGCGGCGCACGTGTGGCACCGACAAGGCCTCGCCACCGATCAGCAGTTGCTTCAGCCCATGCAGGTGCTGCGGCCCCTCGTCGACCACGGCATTGAACAAGGCAGCCGTCAGCCAGGCGGCGGTGACGCCTTGCCCGCTGATCGTGCGGGCCAAGCCCTGAGGGGTGGGCAGATCCTCGTCGTGGATGACGCAGCAGCCGCCGTTCAACAGCGGGCCCCAGATCTCGAGCGTGGAGGCGTCGAAGCCGATCGGCGCGGCGTGCATCATCCGCACGTCCGGCGACAGATCCACGTAGCGTGCACCGACCACCAGCCGAAGGATGGCGCCGTGCCCGATGGCGATGCCCTTGGGCACGCCGGTCGAGCCCGAGGTGTACATCACGTAGGCGAGTGCTTCGGTGTGGCCGGAAACGGCCACCGCTCCACCCGGGTCGACCAATGAATCAGGGTCCCAGACCGCCACATCGGATGGCCACGCCGTGTCACCCGCCGCCGCCAGCAGCCGTTTCACACCCGCATCGCGCAGCATGAAGGCCAGGCGCTCTTCCGGGTAGGCGGCATCCACCGGCAGGTAAGCCGCGCCGGATTTCAGGATGGCCAGCAGTGCGACGATAGCCCGAGGCGACCGCTCGAGTGAGACCCCCACCAGGTCGCCCGCAGCCACACCCTGAGCCACCAGCGCGCGGGCCAATGCATCCGAACTGCGGTCCAGTTCGGCGTAACTGAGGCTGCCCCCCGACCAGGCCAGCGCCGCGCGGTCTGGCGACGCGATGGCCTGATGGGCGAAAGCGCCGTGTACCGTCTGGCCAGGGTCAATATCTCGCAGCGGTGTGTTCCAGACACCCATCCACCGATCGCGCTGGGCGTCGGTGAGCGTCTGGACCAGGCGCAGCGGTTGGGTGCGGTTCGCCAACAGGCTGCACAGAGTCTGGCCGAGCGCATCGGCCACGATTCGACAACGTTCGGCGTCCGCCCAGGACGGTGCAAAGTCCAGAAGCCATGCACCGGCCTCTTCCGCAACGCCCAGCATCAGCGGGGCTCGCCGAGCGGGGATGGGTGCGCGGCACCACAGGCTGTCGGCCTTCACCGCTAGACCGGCTGCCTGCGGCTCGGCCCGGCGGCGATGATCCACCGCATCGATCCAGGCCTGCACGGTCTGGCCGGGGTCCAGCGGATGCCAGAACTCAATCAACCCGCCACCCACGGTGCACTCGGCCTGGCGCACTTCGGTACCGCCGCACCAACGGTGTTGCAGTAGCAGCCAGGCGGCCAGGCCGGGCGTGTCATCAGCCCAGCCCGACTCCCGCGCCCAGGCCCGGGTTGCCGCGGCCTGGCCCGCGGGCCAGGCCCATCGCCCTGCTGACCGCCCGGTCTCCGCCTGCAAATCCACGGCAGGTGAAAAGACGTCGGGCAGGCTCAAGTCGCCCGCAGGCGGCTCGGTCGGTGTCGGCTGAAGGGGTTCCACGCGCTGGCTTCTTGGGGCAGGTTCAACCGATCGTGGCCGACGCGTACGGTGCCGAATCGGCCGGCTGCTGGCCGCGACCGCCCAGGCGCCAGATGGAGTGGACCAGGGCGTCCAAGGCCGGCCTGTCACCCACCCTGGAGGGCGACAGGCCAAGGCCGCGCATCCGCTGGTGGGCACTGTGCAGCGCCGAGTTGCGGCGGGTTGAGTCGGTGTAGTAGGTGAAGCTGATCGTGACCGAAGGATCCGGGCCGTTCTCCACCATGTGCGGGCTGGTCGACGGCATGTAGGCCCCCATGCCGGGCCCGACATGGAACACGCGCGCACGCTGGCGAAACTCGTCTCGCCACGTCACCAGATCCCGGCTGTGGGTGGCATGGAACAGGTCACGCGCCTGCTCGGAAGCGACCTCGGTATCGTCCGGCTCCCAGACATACAAGGTCTTGCTCCCGCTGATCTGCAGGATGAAGTTGTGCTCCTTGTCAATGTGGAACGGTGTCACCGTGTTCGGCGATGTCAGGAAAATCCAGCCGCCCCGGTAGCACATGC
Source organism: uncultured Ideonella sp. (assembly GCA_964369025.1). Lineage (GTDB taxonomy): Bacteria > Pseudomonadota > Gammaproteobacteria > Burkholderiales > Burkholderiaceae_C > Ideonella. The sequence goes on from CAYJEC010000377.1 coordinate 2,169, forward strand.
CCGGGTCCTTCAGGTCGATCAAGGGTTTGACATCGTCGAGCACCTCGTCGACAAGCTTCTGGTAAATCGGGTCGGTCTGGACATTCAGCAGCGAAGTCCAGGCCTTCGCCTCGCGCAGGTTCCCGACCGTCTGCGCGGCGGCCTGCTTGTTGGGGAAGATCACCGGCGCGTGGTTGAAGGAGGTTCCTGCCTGGGCGCCGCTGCCATGCGAGCGAACGCTGCCGCGTTGCTCCATGCGCTCGGCCAGGGCGATCAGGGCATCGCTCTGGAGCAGCGGATGGTCGCCGAGACGATGCCGGACCTCCGCAATGCGCCATGGGTTGAAGGATGCCGCATCGACATCCAGCAGTCGGAACTGGCCTGACAACATGATGAATCCCTTGTGCCCCATCACTCGGCTGATAGCCGGCTTCTTCTGTATGGCAGCGTTGAATCACGGGCGCCGAGCGCACGTTTGACGACGTCTCGCAATATTTGAGCACAGCGCTTGCTTGCAAGCGCGACAGGTGAAGCGCAGTCCGCACGCATCTCGCCAATTTTTGGCTGAACCAGACATGGGCGCTTGCGGCAAGAACTGTTCTCAGGGCGCCAGCCTGAATGCCGCTCCGTGGTAGCGGTCGAGTGAATGCGCCGGATCGAACGCCACCCAGCACCTCTTCTCCAGGTTCTCCCACCGGTCTTCAAGCTGGTAGCCGAGCGTCGCCAGGCCGTCAAAGAATTCGCGGTCGCGTTGAACTCGGTAGGGGCAGAAGGCCGTGCCAATGCTTTGGACGGTCCAATAGCTTCGTTCAGGGTGCAACGGCAAGAGGTTGACCAGAACCCATTCAGGGCGCCGCTGCAGTGCCGCCAGCTTTTCCGGTAGCGTTTCCCGGAGGTATTGCAGGCATCCGGCTGTGAAAAGCACATCCGCCCCGGATGCCGCGTCGAACCTGTCCTCGAAGCTCAGCCGCCCGGACGGGTCGCGACCCCGGGCCTCGGCCCTGCCGGCATCCATCACAGATGGCACATCATGGACACGCCAGCGCAGCCCGGATGGGTAGTTCAACACCTTCTGGTAGGTGTAGTACGACAGCCCGATGTGCCCACCAAGGTCAAAGATGTCCCGGGCGCCCTCCGCGAGTGCCTTCCCGAGCCAGGCCACCATCGGGTAGTCACCAGGGTAGAGCGAGTCGAGGCGATCACGGTACATCCTGCCGGCATCGTCGTGGTCATAGCCCAGCGGAGCATCCCGTGGCGTGGCGGCCTCGGCCAAGTCGTAACTTGCGTAGTGGCCGCGGAAGCAACCGATGGCCTGCCCTGCACGGAATGCCTGCTCGAACCGGGCCATTCGCCAATGGCGCCATCCCGGCACCTGGTTGACCTGCTCGACCAACCGCTGAATGCGCCCTGACATCCCCGCCCCTTCTGACCTTGTGATTCCAAGGATTGCATCACAGATGTAACCGGCAAGAAAAAGGCCGCCCGAAGGCGGCCTGGACTGGCGTGAGGTTTGCCCGGGTTCAGCGAACCACGGCGATCTGCTCGCGCTTTTCACCCTTGTAGGTGAACAGGGTCAGCGCGCCGTTCTTGATGTCGCCCTTCTCGTCGAAGGCGATCGTGCCGGTCACGCCGTTGTAGCCGGCGGTCTTGGCCAACACCGGCAGGTACTTGGCGGGCTCGGCGGAGCCGGCCTTGACCATCGCGTCGACCATCACCATGGTGGCGTCGTACACGTACGGGGCGTAGATCTGCACGTCGGCGTTGAACTTCTTCTTGAAGTCGACCTTGAACTTCTCCATGCTGGCCTTCTGCGCACCTTCGACGCCACCGGCCTCGGCGCACACCACCTGGCCGTCGGCCATCGCGCCGGCCGCCAGCTTGGGCAGCTCGCC
>CAYJEC010000378.1:0-4037 GCA_964369025.1 uncultured Ideonella sp.
TGCGGCGGTGATCATCTCGTTAACCTTGCTGGGGCAATTGCTCGAACTGAAGGCCCGTTCGCAGACCTCCGCGGCCATCAAGTCACTGCTGGGCCTGGCGCCCAGGACGGCACGCCGCATCGCGGCGGATGGTTCAGAAGAGGACATTGCGCTGGCCAACGTGCATGTCGGCGACAAGTTGCGCGTGCGGCCCGGCGAAAAGGTGCCGGTCGACGGCGTGGTGGTCGAGGGCAGCAGCGCGCTCGACGAGTCGATGCTGACCGGCGAGCCGCTGCCGGTGACCAAGCGCGTGGGCGACAGGTTGATCGGCGCCACGCTCAACACCAGCGGCGCGCTGGTGATGCAGTCAGAGCATGTGGGCTCCGCCACCGTGCTGTCGCAGATCGTGCAGATGGTGGCCATGGCGCAGCGCTCGCGCGCGCCGATGCAGCGCATGGCCGACGCGGTGGCGGGCTACTTCGTCTATGGCGTCGTGGCGGCCGCGCTTTTGACTTTCTTCGGCTGGGGCCTGTTCGGGCCTGAACCGAGCTGGGTCTACGGGCTTATCAATGCCGTGGCGGTGCTGATCATTGCCTGTCCGTGCGCACTGGGCCTGGCCACACCGATGTCGATCATGGTCGCCACCGGCCGCGGCGCCACGCACGGCGTGCTGTTTCGCGACGCAGCGGCGATCGAGAACCTGCGCAAGGTCGATACCCTCATCGTCGACAAGACCGGGACGCTGACCGAAGGGAGGCCCAGCTTCGAGCAGGCGATCGGCGCGAACGGCTTCGACGCCGACGAGGTTCTGCGTCTGGCCGCCAGCCTCGACCAGGGCAGCGAGCATCCGCTGGCCGCGGCCATCGTGACGGCCGCGCGGGAGAAGCAGCTCGTGCTCGACAAGCCTGAGCAGTTCGATTCCGCTTCCGGCATCGGCGTGCGCGGGACGGTCGCCGGCAAGGCACTGGCGTTGGGTAATACCGCGCTGATGGAGCAACTTGCCGTTGACGTGGCGCCAATGGCGGCACAGGCCGAGGCTCTGCGCGCCCAGGGCGCCAGCGTCATGCACCTGGCCGTCGACGCCAAACTCGCGGGCATCCTGGCCGTGTCCGATCCGGTGAAGGCGACCACGGCCGAAGCGCTGGCGACGCTGCGCAAGGCCGGCATCCGCGTCGTGATGGCCACCGGCGACGGCCTGACCACGGCGCGGGCCGTGGGGCAGCGCCTGGGCATCGAAGAGGTACACGGCGAAGTCAAGCCCGCCGACAAGCTCAAGCTGGTCGAGAAGCTGCAGTCCGAAGGCCGCGTCGTCGCCATGGCCGGCGACGGCATCAACGACGCCCCGGCGCTGGCCCGCGCCGATGTCGGCATCGCCATGGGCACGGGCACCGACGTGGCGATGAACAGCGCGCAGCTGACACTCGTCAAGGGCGACCTTCGCGGCATTGCCACGGCGACCGCACTGTCAGTGGCCACGGTGGCCAACATGAAACAGAACCTGGCCTTCGCCTTCGTTTACAACGCGCTGGGCATTCCTCTGGCAGCCGGGTTGCTGTACCCGTTCACCGGCTGGCTGCTGTCGCCGATGATCGCGGCGTTGGCGATGAGCCTGAGCTCGGCGTCGGTGATCGGCAATGCGCTGCGCCTGCGGGGTGCTGAATTGAAGCCAGACTGACGACAGGCACTGCGATGGACATCGTTGCGCACACGCTGTGGGCTGCTGCGGGCGCCACGGTGATCCATCGTCGGCGACCGCTGACGCGAAGCACTGTACTGGTCACCCTGGTGCTGGCGGCGTTGCCCGATGTGATCCATCTGCTGCCCATCGCAAGCTGGTGGCTTTTCGCCGACGGAACCTTTGGTGCCCTGTGGGGATATGCCGTGGCGGTACCCGGACAGGAACCCGGTCTGCCGCCGCTGGTCGGGTTGTTGTCGCACCACCTGCATTGCGTGATGCACAGCGCGCCGATCGCCGGTCTCGTCACGTTGGCGCTGTGGGCGGTGCGTCGCACGCTCTGGCTCCCGCTGCTGGGCTGGTGGTCGCACATCGTGATCGATGTGTTCACGCACTCGGCCGACTACTACCCGGTGCCCGTGTTGTACCCGTTCACGCAGCGCGGCTTCGATGGCCTCGCATGGATCACGCCCTGGTTCATGGCGCTCAACTACACCGCCCTGGCGGCTGTGGCAATCTGGCTCCTGATGGGCAAGAAGCGGCCGGATCGCGGCTAAGCACCCGCGCTGCACGATCGTTCCGAGGTGCTGCCCGGAGCGGTCGTCGGTCAGCTCACCCGGCATTTGCAGTCAAGTGGTGACGAACTGACCCATCATGCCGGCGTCCTCGTGTTCGAGGATGTGGCAATGGAACATGAGAGGTACCGAGGACGCCACAAGCGGCGTCTGTACCGCGACGCTGATGGTCTGCATGGCGTCCACGAGAAAGGTATCCCGCAGGCCTTGCTCATGAGGGGCTGGCGTGCTGCCGTCACGCGAGAGCAGCGACATCCGGACCCCATGCACATGCATCGGGTGGGCCATGCCGGTGGCGTTGACAAAGCGCCAGACTTCCACAGCGCCAGGCGGCACGGCCAGATCGATGCGGCCGATGTCGAATCGCCGACCGTTGATGGTGAAAGGGCTACCCATCATCCCGCCTTCGAGGCTGAAGGTTCTGACCGTGGCAGCCGTACCGACCGAGACGGCCGGCGCGGGTGACAGCCGGGTGGGTGGTGACGACATTGCGCCGGGCTGGCGGGGCAGGTCGACGCGCATCGTCAATGCCGTGACCTCGGTGTCCGGCCCTGCGCCCATACCTGTACCCATGCCCATGCCCATGCCCATGCCCATGCCGCCCCCGGCCGTGCTGGCCAGCAGCCGGGTCACTTGCCCGGCATTGGCGTTGCCGAAGTTGACCAGGACTTCAGCGCGTTCTCCAGGGGCCAGCTTGAGGGTGCTGCGTGCCACCGGAGCGGCGATCGCGCCGCCTTCGTTGGCGATCTGCAGCATCGGCGTTGCATCGCTCAGTCGCAGCTCCAGGATTCGCGCATTGCAGCCGTTCAGAAGTCGCAACCGGACCCATTGCCGAGGTGCCCGCCACGTCGGGCCGAATACGCCGTTGACCAGAAGTCGATCGCCGGCGTACCCAACGAGCTGATCGTTGGCCGTGAGCGTGTAGTCGATCCTTCCGTCTGCCGTGAAGCGTTTGTCCTGCAGCACCAGCGCCAGGTCATCGACGCCCCAGGTGTCGGGCAACACCGTCGGCCCGACGGTGCCGTCGTCGATGATCAGCAGGCCTGCCAGGCCAGACACCACCTGACGTCCGGTGCTCCCGTGGGCATGAGGGTGGAACCAGCAGGTGGAGGCCGGGTTCGCGACCGGAAAACTTGCCTCCCAGGTGGCACCCGGGGCAATGGGTTGGTGCGGGCCGCCGTCGACCTCCGGCGGGATCACCAGCCCATGCCAGTGCGCCGTGGTGATCTCGTCCAGATCGTTGAGAACCCGAATCGTGGTGCGCTCGCCAGTGTGCAAACGCAGGGCGGGGCCCAGCAGCGCGCCGTTGTAGCCCAGTGTGGGCGTATTGACGCCGCTCAGGATCTGCGAACTGCCACGTCGGACGGCCAATGCAAACTGTCGTCCCCCGCTGCCATCCGCCACCCCAGCGTCCTGCTGGACGATGGGCAGGCTGCGCTCAGTTGCACCAGCGGCCGGATCGACGAGGCCCATGTTGATGCCCTGGTTCATCATCGAGGGCGAGCCGCCGCCGCCGCAGCCTGAAAGCTGAGCGAGCGAAGCACCTGCTGCGCCCAGGAGCAGCATGCGCCGCCGCTCGTCGAGCCGCTTGCCTGCCGTTGTCAGTGTCGCATTCATGGCCGCTCCAGAAGGTTCAGGCAAAGTCAGTCAGGTAAGGGAGTCAGTAGGTCCATGCACTACTTGGGGTAGGTCGCGAAGACCTTGGACTGCCCTTCCTTGCCGATGAGCAGGACGTCATACGGATCCTTTCGCCCTGGTATGTCCATGCCGGGTGCTGAAAGCGGCATGCCCGGCACTGCCAGTCCGAG
>CAYJEC010000379.1:0-4016 GCA_964369025.1 uncultured Ideonella sp.
GTCGGGCGCCAGTGGCGTCCGGGCTCAGATCGGTGCCGCAGCCCCGAGCGCGGCAAACTCGGCCGGGTGTTTGTTCTTCCAGGCCTCGATCGCCAGCGCCATTTCTCCAATGTCGAAGATGGCGCTTTGCAGCAAGGTCATCTGCTGCAGGGCTTCTGCGGTACCGTGGTCGCGCGCTTGGTTCAGCGCCAGCTTGCTGCCAGCGATGGCCAGCGGGCTCTTGGCAGCGATCTGGGCGGCCAGATCGGCGGCATGTGCGGCCAGGGCTGCGGCGTCAGGCAGCACCGCGTTGACCAGGCCGATGGCCAGCGCCCGATCGGCGCCAACCCGCTCGCCGGTGTAGGCCATCTGACGCGCCACGCCTTGCGGCACGATCTTCGGCAGCCGTTGCAGCGAGCCCAGGTCGGCGACCATGCCGATGTGGATCTCCTGAACCGTGAAGAACGCATCGGCAGTGCACAAGCGGATGTCACAGGCGGCAGCGAGGTCCAGCGCACCCCCGATGCAGCCGCCCTGAACGGCACAGATCACCGGGAAGCGCGCCTCGTCGATCGCATCGAAGCACGCCATCAGACGGCGCAGCCCGGTCTGGAAGGCCTGGCGCTTGCGGGCGGTGGACAGGTCCAGCATAGGCATGTTGTCACCGGCGAAGACATCGAGCGCCATCCCGGCCGAGAAGTGCTTGCCGGTGGAGCCGAGCACCAGCACCCGGGTCTGCCCGGCGTCGTCGAGCGCGCGCACCGCATCGCGCAACGCGGGGAAGAAGCCAGGGTCCATGGTGTTCATCTGCCCGGGGCGGTCGAGGGTGAGGCGGGCGATGCCGGTGGCGAGGTCATGGTCGAGTCGGAAGTAGGGCGAGGTCATGGTGGTCTCCGGGTGGCTTCACGGCGAGCCTAACCGCAATGGGGGGATACCGGCGTCACCTGCGCAACACGCAGCTAGACTGCGCGCCATGTCACCTCTCATCGCCACCCGCGACGGCCTCGCGCTGCATCTGCGCCATTGGGGCTCCGAGGTCGCGCCGCGCGGCCATGTGCTGATCGTTCATGGGCTGGGAGAGCACAGTGCCCGCTACGAACATGTGGCGGCAGCGCTGAATTCGCATGGTTGGCATGTGGTGACGTACGACCAACGCGGCCACGGCCGCTCGGCCGGGGCACGCGGGGACATCGCGGCCGTCGACAGCCTGCTGGACGATCTGGCCTGCGTGATGGATGCCGTGCGTGGCGAACTGCGAGGCCCGCTGGTGTTGCTGGGCCACAGCCTGGGCGGCTTGGTGGCCGCGCGCTTCGTGGCCGAAGGGCTGATGCCGCGGCCAGCAGCGTGGTGGCGCCCTGTGGATGCGCTGGTGCTGTCGTCGCCAGCTCTGGATCCAGGCATGAACGCGGTGCAGAAACTGCTGCTGGCGGTGGTGCCCAAGCTGCTGCCTCACCTGCGTGTGGGCAACGGCCTGAACCCGGCCTGGATCTCGCGTGATGGCGCGGTCGTGCAGGCCTATGTCAACGACCCACTGGTGCATGACCGCATCAGCGGACTGCTGGGCCGCTTCGTGGCCGAAGCCGGCGAGGAGGTCCAGGCAGTGGCCGACCGGTGGCAGTTGCCGACGCTGTTGATGTGGGCCGGCGCCGACCGTTGTGTGGCGCCAGCCGGCTCGGCGAGATTTGCCGCCGCCGCGAAGCGAGGCGTGCTGACCGCCCGCGAGTGGCCGGGGCTGTCGCACGAGATCTTCAACGAGCCCGAGAAGGAAGAGGTGCTGGCGGCGCTCGACTCCTGGCTCGATCAACGCTATCCGTCGGGGGTCTGATCAGTTCGGGCTGAGCCGGAACACGAGGCCGCCGCCGAGACTGCCATTGCGGCGCTGCGAGATGAAGGTCGTTCCGAACAGGCTCCCGTCGGCCGCGACGGCCAGCGCCCCCATGATCTCGGTTCCATCTGTGCCGGGCTGGATCTGGAACAGGGTCTCGGCGGCGCCAGTAGCAGGGTCGATCCGCATCACCGCACCTTTCGTCGGCTTGGGGCCGAAGGCCATCGCGTAGTACAGCCTGCGGTCAGGTGCCTCGACGAGCGCGCCGGTGACGCGCACGCCGTCGACCTGGGGATCCACCGCATGCAGCGTCTGGGGCCGTCCGTCCGTGCCCACGCGGAAGATCGTGCCGTAGCCGAAGTCGCCGCTTTCGTTCGTTGACCCGTAGAGTTGCCCGTCGCTGGCCAGCATCAACGGCTGAATCGGGTGCGTGCCGAGCGGGCCGTTGACGAAACTGTGCAGCACCTCGTAGGTGCGGTCTGCGGCGATCCGGAACAGCGTGCCGCGCCCATGCGCGCCGCCCTCGCGGGTGATGCCGTAGAAGCGCCCGTCGGGTGCCTGGACCAGCGGGGCGACCGGGCTGTCGCCGTCGCCACGGTGCTGGCCATGAAACGAGTACAGGACCTCGTACTCTCGGTCGGGGCCAAGGCGATAGATCGTGCCATGTTCATGGGCGCCCCCGCCGCCCGTCGTGCCGTAGAGCCGACCGTCGGTCGCGAGGATCGGAGGCCCATCGGGGAAGGCGCCGTCGACGGTGCCCCCCGCGAAGTCGTGGAGGACACGAACATGGCCCTCGGGGTGCATGCGAAACACGGTACCCCACCCAAACGCCCCGCCTATCGCACTGGCGCCCATGAAGTGCCCGTCCGCCTGTTCGATCAACGGTCCCACAGGGTCGATGCCATCGCCGGGGGTCTTGCCGAAGCGGTGCAAGACCACCGCCTCGCCAGTTTCTGGCCAGACCCGGAACGCGGTGCCATTGCCGTTGGCACCGCCGGCGCTGCTGACGCCGTACAGCCAACCGTCGCGGGCGAGCACCACGCCATCCGTCAGGCGCTGCGGGTACCGTTTGCCGTCGTTCTTGGGGAGGAAGCTGTGCACCACGGCATAGGTGAAGCCGCTGCTGGCGGCAAATGCCAAGGTCGGAGCCGATGCGCCAACCGCCGCCCCGAACAGCCAGCATGCAACCAGCAGGCGGTTGATTGGCCGGGCCAAGATCTGCGCATTCATCGATCCGCTCCATCGCGTGCGCTGCGAAGCCGCCGCGAGGCACGCGCACGTCGGTGGCGCCTGCATTGTTGGCGGCCGCTGCCGTGGGCGTCAATGCGGTCTTTTTGGGGGGGGCTGCTACTTCGCAGTCGGCATCACGAACTCGGCGCCCTTGCCGATGCTCGCCGGCCAGCGCTGCATGATGCTCTTCTGCTTGGTGTAGAAGCGGACGCCTTCTTCGCCGTAGGCGTGCATGTCGCCGAAGAGGCTCTTCTTCCAGCCGCCGAAGCCATGCCAGGCCATCGGCACCGGGATCGGCACGTTGATACCCACCATGCCGACCTGTACCCGGCGGCTGAACTCGCGCGCCACGTTGCCATCGCTCGTGAAGCAGGCCACGCCGTTGCCGAACTCGTGCTCATTGACGAGTTTCAGCGCGGCGGCGAAATCGGGCACGCGCACGCACACCAGCACCGGCCCGAAGATCTCCTCCTTGTAGATGCGCATCTCGGGCGTCACATGATCGAACAAGGTGCCGCCGGTGAAGAAGCCGCCCTCGTGCCCGGGCACCTGGTACCCACGGCCGTCGACGACCAGCGTGGCCCCTTCGGACACGCCTTGTGCGATGTAGCCCTCGATGCGCTCCTTCGCCTGAGCCGTGACGATGGGGCCCATCTCGGCGTCCAGTTCCATGCCGTTCTTGATCTTCAGGGCCTTGGCGCGATCCGCCACCTTAGCAACGATGGTGTCGGCCACGTCACCCACCAGCACAGCCACCGAGATCGCCATGCAGCGCTCGCCGGCAGAGCCGTAGGCGGCGCCGACCAGTGCGTCGACCGCCTGATCCACATCCGCGTCGGGCATCACCACCATGTGGTTCTTGGCGCCCCCCAGGGCCTGCACGCGCTTGCCGTGCCGGGCGCCGGTCTCGTAGATGTACTGGGCGATGGGCGTGGAGCCGACGAAGCTCACCGCCTTCACGTCCGGATGCGCCAGCAGGGTG
>CAYJEC010000380.1:0-4014 GCA_964369025.1 uncultured Ideonella sp.
TTCAGGATGTCGGCCTGCACCGTGCCGCGCACATTGGCCAGCACCCATTCGCGGATCTTCAGCGCCTCGGTGGCGGTGGGCTCGCGGGCGTTGTCGGCGCGGAACTTGTCGAGTTGCTGGTCGATGGCGGTGTTCATGAACATCGCCAGGATGGTGGGCGCGGGGCCATTGATCGTCATGGAGACCGAGGTGGTTGGGCTGCACAGATCGAAGCCCGAATACAGCACCTTCATGTCGTCCAGCGTGGCGATGCTGACGCCCGAGTTGCCCACCTTGCCGTAGATGTCAGGCCGCGGGGCCGGGTCCGCCCCATAGAGCGTCACAGAATCGAACGCGGTGGAGAGCCGCTTGGCGGGCAGCCCCTCGCTGACCAGCTTGAATCTGCGGTTGGTGCGGAAGGCATCGCCTTCGCCGGCGAACATGCGGGTCGGGTCCTCGCCTTCGCGCTTGAAGGCAAAGACGCCGGCGGTGTACGGGAAGCTGCCGGGCACGTTGTCCAGCATCAGCCACTTGAGGATTTCGCCGTGGTCCTCGAACTGCGGCAGGGCCACCTTGCGGATCTTGCTGCCCGACAGCGTGGTGTGCACGAGCCGGGTGCGCAACTCCTTGTCACGGATCTTCACCACGTAGTCGTCGCCGGCGTAGGCCTTCTGCATGTCCGGCCACTGCGCCAGCAGGCGTTTGGCGTCCATATCCAGCCGGGCTTCGCGCAACGTGGCCTGCTCGGCCAGCGCATCGCGCGCACGGTGCTTCTCCGGGATGGCCTCGTACAGCATGCGGCTGGATTCGCGCAATTGCTGGATCTCGCGCGCCAGGCGGGACTGCGCACGGGCGCGGGCCTTGTAGCCGCGCACCGAGTCGCTGATCTCGGCGAGGTAGCGCACCCGAGCCGGCGGCACGATGGGCGTCTGGTGCGTGCTGTGGCGGGTGGCCACCAGCGGGATGTGGCCTTCCTGCAGCGGCAGCCCCAGGCCAGCGAGGCGGGTCTTCAGGGCCTGGTAGAGCGCGGTCACCCCGTCGTCGTTGAAGCGGCTGGCCATGGTGCCGAAGACCGGCATCTGGTCCGGCATGACGGTGAAGGCCTCGCGGTTTCGCTGCACCTGCTTGGCGACGTCGCGCAGTGCGTCGGCCGCACCCTTGCGGTCGAATTTGTTGATCGCCACGAACTCGGCGAAATCCAGCATGTCGATCTTCTCGAGCTGGCTGGCGGCGCCGAACTCCGGCGTCATCACGTACATCGGCACATCCACCAGCGGAACGATGGCGGCATCGCCCTGGCCAATGCCCGAGGTCTCGACGATCACCAGGTCGAAGCCGGCAGCGCGGCAGGCGGCGATCACGTCGGGCAAGGCGGCCGAGACCTCGCTGCCGGTGTCGCGCGTCGCCAGGCTGCGCATGTAGACGCGGGATCCCCGGCTCCATGGGCCGATGGCGTTCATGCGGATGCGGTCCCCCAGCAAGGCGCCGCCGCTCTTGCGTCGTGAGGGGTCGATCGAGATCACGGCCATCCGCAGGCTGTCGTCCTGGTCGAGCCGGAAGCGGCGGATCAACTCGTCGGTCAGGCTGGACTTGCCGGCGCCACCGGTGCCGGTGATACCCAGCACCGGGGCTGGATGGGCCTTGGCCGCTTCGTGCACGGCAGCCACCAGGGCCAGGTCGGCGCGGTTGTTCTCCAGCGCGGTGATGAGTTGCGCCAGGGAGCGCCAGGCAGCCTCGGTGTGGCCCTGAATCGCCTCCAGGCCCTTGGGTGCATGCACCGTCAAGTCGGCGTCGGCCCGCATCAGCATCTCGCCGATCATGCCGGCCAGCCCCATGCGCTGGCCGTCTTCCGGGCTGTAGATGCGCACGCCCTGCTCGGCCAAGGCGCGGATCTCGGCCGGTACGATCACACCGCCGCCGCCGCCGAACACCTGGATGTGCGCACCACCCCGTGCACGAAGCAACTCGACCATGTAGCCGAAGTACTCGGTGTGCCCACCCTGGTAGCTGGAGACGGCAATGCCTTGCGCGTCCTCCTGCAGCGCGGCCGTCACCACCTCGTCCACCGAGCGGTTGTGGCCCAGGTGGATCACCTCGGCGCCCATGCCCTGCAGGATGCGCCGCATGATGTTGATGGCGGCGTCATGGCCGTCGAACAGGCTGGCAGCGGTGACGAAGCGCACCTTGTGCGCGGGGCGGTAGTTGGCCAGGGCTTTGGCTTCGGCAGACAGGTCGGTCATGGCGTGCTCGTCGTCAGATGCGTGGGCGGCGGGTTCAATTGACGTTTACGTTAACGTCAATCGCGAATGATGCCACCAAAGCGGTTGTGGCAGTCTGACAGCCAGGGCGCCGGTGTGATCGGGGTTTTCCCCTGGCGCGCCCGGCGTGCGTGACACGCGCTGTTACCCTGCGCCCCCATGAGCTTTCTGGCCATTGACATCGGCAACACGCGGTTGAAGTGGGCGCACTACGCGTCGCCGCAGCCGGGCGCGGCGCTGCTGGCGCACGGGGCCGTGTTCCTGGAGACCATCGACGAGCTGGCCGAGAAGGAATGGAGTGAACTCGTGCCGCCGCACAGCATGCTGGGCTGCGTGGTGGCTGGCGAGGCGGTGCGTCGGCGCGTCGAGGAGCAACTGGAGCTGTGGGACTTGAGCCCCCGCTGGGTGGTGTCGTCGCCGCACGAGGCGGGCGTGGTCAACGGCTACGACCACCCAGCCCGCCTGGGCGCAGACCGGTGGGTGGCGATGATCGGTGCACGCGGGCATGTGCTGGCCCGCGGCCCGGCCCGGCCGGTGCTGGTGGTGATGATCGGCACGGCCGTCACCGTCGACGCGGTCGACACCGAAGGCCGCTTTCTCGGCGGCCTGATCCTGCCTGGCCACGGCATCATGCTGCGGGCCCTGGAGAGCGGCACCGCCGGCCTGCGGGTGCCCACCGGCGAGGTGATGCACTTCCCCGCCAACACCTCGGATGCATTGACCAGTGGCGGCACCTACGCCATCACGGGTGCCATCGAGCGCATGCATCGCCATCTGGCCGACCGCTGCGGCCAGGAGCCGGTCATGTTGGTGACAGGCGGCGCCGGCTGGAAGGTGGCCCCGCATCTGGAACTCGACCACGAGTTGATCGAGACGCTGATTTTCGACGGCCTCCTGCACATCCAGTCACACCGCCTGGCCCTCTGACTTTCCGGGCAGCGCCTCCCGCAGCGTTGCCAGTTCGGCGCGCACTGCCGCCATCTCGCGCCGCATGTCATGCAGGATCTCGCGCTCGATGCGCCGCTCCTCGGTCTCGACCCAGCGCGCGGCGAGCGCTGCAGTGACGAGGCTCAACACGCCGTAGCCCAGCAAGACCACGAAGACGGCAAAGATGCGCGACGCCGGGGTGGTGGGCACCAGGTCGCCATAGCCCACGGTGGCGGCGGTGGTGAATGCCAGCCACAGGCCGCTGGGCAGATCCGGCGTGGTCGGCTCCAGCCACCAGAAGCCCACGCCGCAGGCGCCCAGCACCAGCGCCGACAAGCCGATCAGGTAGCTCAGCCCGCCACGGGTGATCAGGTGCTGAATGGTCCAGACCATTCGGATCAGGGTCAGGAAGGCGACACCGAGCCTGAAGGCCAGCACCGCTGCCGAGCCGCTGCTCGGTGGCAGTGCCGCAGACAAGGCCAGCCCGGCGGCCAGCAAGAGATCCGCTGGGTTGGCTGCCAGGTGCCCGGTGCCGCGACCTGAGCGAACGCTCACATGCGCGAGTGCCATGGCCAGGACAACGGCGGCGATGAGATAAGCAGCGGCGGCGTACCTGGGAGGTGCCTGCTCCAGCAATTCGACATAGAACGCTGGGATGGTGGCCAGCAGGGCCAGCAAGAGCGGCCAACGCCAAAGGCGCTCGGCGAGTGCGGCCCGGGGGTTCCCACGCGCGGCGCGAGCGAAGCCCCATCGCGTGGGGGCACGCACGTAAGTCTGGGTATCCAGGGTCAAGCGGCGCCAGTTCATCCCTTCAGCCTAACGCCGACCGCACCGTCGGGCTTGACTGGCG
>CAYJEC010000381.1:0-4011 GCA_964369025.1 uncultured Ideonella sp.
CCTTGTCCGGCGTGTAGCCGCCCACCACCGGGTTCTCCATGCCGAAATAGCTGTAGCCGCTGTCCACGGCCGGCACCCGCTCCAGCTGCAGGCCCTTCTTCTTCAGGTGCGGCGCCAGTTGGCCGTTCGGGATGATGGGCGGGGAAAGCTCGGGTGGCAGCCGCTCGATCCAGTCGTGCTCGCCGTTCAGGAAGCCGAGCAGGCGTGGCTGCGACTCCTCGACGATGGAAACCTCGACCCGGTCGATGAGCGGCAGGCGCTTGCCCGCCAGGCGCGCGGCGATGGCCTGCGAACGGGCGTCATGGGCCGGCGGCGTGGCGTCGTAGTACTGCTCGCGAAAGCCCGGGTTGCGCTCCAGCACGATGCGCGATGAGCGCCGCCACTCGGCCAGCCGGTAGGGCCCGGTGCCCACCGGGTGCTCCATGGTCTTGTCTGGTGCGGCCTCGATGATCTCGCGAGCCACCGCGCCGGTCATGCCGGCGTCGGCGAAGGCGTAGGCCAGGCGCGGCAAGGGTTCGGCCACGGTGACGACGAAGGTGTAGCGGTCCACCGCCTTCAGCCCTTCGACCTCGCTGTCGTAGTCGAACGGGGTCTTGTCTTTCAGCGCCTTCTGCCGCAGCTCGGACAGGCCGACGATCCTCGCGTTCTCGAAATTGAAGAGGTTGGGGCTCTTCCAGCGCGGGTCGTAGTGGCGCTTGATCGAGTAGACATAGTCGGCCGCGACCAACTCGCGCGGCTGGCCCCTGAAGAGCGGGTCGTCGGCAAAGTGGATGCCGGGCTTCAGGCGGAACGTCCAGCGGCGGAAATCCGCCGAGACCTCGGGCAGCGCCGCCGCTGTGGCCGGCCGGAGTTGCGCCGGGCGGGCCAGGTAGTCGTAGGTCAGCGGCGCTTCGAAGATGTTGGCCGTGACGATGCGCGAGTAGACGTCGCTGATCTGGGCCGGGTCGAACCCCGTCTCGGCGATCGGGAACGCATACCGCAGCACCTTGGGCGCCTCGCCCGCCTGGGCCGGGCCCCATGTGGTGATCAGCGCGGCGGCCAGAAGCAGTCGAATCACGGCGCGGCCTCGATGTCGACGTAGGCATGGAACGGCCGCAGGAAGGGGTGCGGCCGGTAGCCCACCAGGCGCGGCCAGTTCATCGTCACACTGGCACGGTGCACATGAGCCTTCATCGGCATATAGGCCAGCAGCAGGCGTTGGGCCTCGGCGATGGCAGCAAGGCGCTCCGGGCCGTCGGGCAGCGCGGCCTGCTTGTCGTACAAGTTGTTGAAGGCCGGCAGGTTGAAGCGTGACAGGTTGTCGCCACCGACCGCCGGGCCGTAGCCCAGGCGCAGGAAGTCCTCGGAATCGGGCGCATTGGCGCTCCACGACAGGAACCACATCATCAGCTTGCCGGCGCGTGCGGCCTTGGCCTGCTCGGTCCATTGGCCGGGGATGAACCCGATGCGCAGCCGCAGGGCGTCCATGCGGCGTCGCCACAGCTCGTTGAACGGGCGCAGGGTCTTGTCCGTGTGGTACTCCAGCGCCAGCGGCGAGCCATCGGGCCGGTCGCGCCAGCCGTCGCCGTCCCGATCCAGGAAGCCGTAGAGATCCAGCAAGGCGTTGGCCTGCGCCGGGTCGTACAGGCTCATCTCGCTGCGCATCGCCGCGTCGTAACCGTAAGTGGACGGCGGCACCACCGATTGCGCCGGCACACCCTGGCTGCGGCGCAGTGTGCGGATCTCCTCGTGGTTGTCGTAGCCCAGGCCGATGGCCCGCCGTAGCGCCACCTGGGCCGGGGCGTAGCCGCCCACCACCGGGTCGTCCATGTTGAACACGGTGTAGACCACGTCCGGCCGGGCCAGGCGTTGCGCCTGGATGCCCTGGCGGGCCAGGCCCGGTGCCAGCTTGCCACCGGGGAAGGCCACCGGCGCGAAAGTGCCCGGCAGGCCGGCGAGGTCGAAGTCGCCGTTCAGGAAGGCCAGCCATCGGGGCTGGTCCTCGTGGATGACGGCGATCTCGACCTGGTCCACCATGGGCAGCCGACGGCCGGACAGCCGGCTCGCCACCATCGCGGCCGCGGCATCGCCGGCTGGCGGCTGCTCGTCGTACCGCACCTCGCGGTAGCCGGGGTTGCGCGCCAGCACGATCTGGGAGCCACGGCGCCACGAGGCGAGGGTGAACGGGCCGCTGCCCACCGGGTGGTCGCCGATCGCGTCGCCATAGCGCTCGACCACCTCGCGGGCCACCGGCGCCGCGGCGACGATGCCGGTCAGCTCGAAGACGAAGCGCGGGTTGGGCTTGTCCAGCCGGAAGCGCAGGGTGTGGCGGTCCAGCGCCACCACCCCCTCCACCGGGTGGGCATAGTCGAAGGGCCGCTTGCCATCCATGGCCAATTGACGCTGGGCCTCCAGCCCGAGCAGGCCCAGGCTGACCCAGGTCGGGTACTGCGGGCTCTTCCAGCGCGGGTCGAAGATGCGTTGGATGGCGTAGACCACGTCCTGCGCCACCACCTCGCGCCGTTGGCCGCCGAAGGCCGGGTCGTCGGCAAAGTAGATGCCGGGCTTCAGCCGGACAGTGAACTCGCGCAAATCCGCGCTGGCCTCTGGCAGCGCCACCGCCACCTGGGGTCGGATGGTCACCGGCCGGGCCAGGTAGTCGAAGCGGTAGAGCGGCTCGAAGATGCTGCCGGCCACCTCCTGGCTGTAGATGTCGCTGATGGCCACCGGATCCAGCGTGGTCGCGTCCTCCACCAGGGCGTAGCGCAGCACCTTGGCCGGCGCGGCCGCCGAGGTGCCGGCCAGGGCAAGCCAGACGAGGAGGGCGAGGATTCGCTTCACCCCGCGACGATAGTGCATCGGGAAGACCCTGCGCATCCGTGTGGACGCGGGGCAAACGCCAAGGCGCGGGTCTTGCATGCGCCCCTACACTCGCGCATCGGTGCCGCCCACGAGGCGGTGCAGCGTGGCAGAAAGAGGAGCGCATGGCGGCCTATCTGATCCGGCGCCTGTGGCAGATGATCCCGACACTGGTCGGCGTCGTGCTTCTGGTGTTCGTCCTGTTCAAATTCTTCGGCGGGGATCCAGCCGAGATCCTTGGTGGCCTCAACGCCACGCCCGAGCAGGTGGATGCCATCCGCCAGCAACTGGGCCTGAACGAGCCCTGGTGGGTGCAACTGGGCATCTTCATCAAGCAGATTGCCACCTTCGACTGGGGCAAGAGCTGGGCGACGAGCGAAACGGTGAGCAACCTCTTCGCCACCCGGCTGCCTGCCACGCTGACGGTGATGACGCCCATCCTGCTGCTGGACACGCTGCTGGCGGTGCCGATCGCGCTGGGCGTGGCCTATGTGCGCGGCTCGCTGACCGACCGCACCATCATGGTCGTCACCACGGTGGCACTGTCGATCTCGTTCCTGGTCTACGTGATCGTCGGCCAGTACGTGTTCGGCTTTCAGCTCGGCTGGTTCCCGGTGCAGGGCTGGAGCGATTCCACATTGAAGAACCTGGCCGTCTATGCGCCGCTGCCGGTGCTGCTGGCGGTGGCGGTGGGCATCTCGCCGCAGACCCGCCTGTACCGCAGCTTCTTTCTCGACGAGCTGGGGCAGGACTACGTGCGCACCGCGCGTGCCAAAGGCCTGGGCGAGGGCACGGTGCTGTTCAAGCACGTGCTGCGCAACGCGATGATCCCGATCCTCACCAATGTCGGCCTGGCGCTGCCGGGCATTTTCGTGGGCTCCTTCCTGATCGAGGTCTTCTTCTCGATCCCCGGCCTCGGCCGCGAGGTGCTGCTGGCGGTGAACCGCAGCGACTATCCAGTCATCCAGGCGGTCACGGTGTACCTCGCTGCGCTGACGATGCTGATCAATCTGGCGACGGACCTGCTCTACAAGGTTGTCGATCCACGGGTGGTTCTGAAATGACGACCGTGCTTGAACTTTCCACCTTCGGCCGGGCATTGCCGTCGGGAGGTGCATGCCTGGATCGTGGCGGCAGGGCGGCGGTGGCACCTGCGCTCTCCGGCCCACGCTC
>CAYJEC010000382.1:0-4011 GCA_964369025.1 uncultured Ideonella sp.
ATGGCCTACTTCCAGGTGGCCGGCGACGAAACCAGCCCCCCCCAGGCGTCGGTGCGCCCCACGCCGGCGTCCCACCTGGCCAGGAGTGCCAAGCCCGCTGCCACCCGTCCTGCCGCGCGCCCGCCGGCCCGCGCAAAGCGCCAGTCCAGCCAGCACGACCTGGTGGACGACCAAGCCTTCGCGCCGTTCTGAACCAGGGGCCTCACCATGTTCAACGCTTCCATCGCCACGAATAGCTCGGCCGGCGACCGTCCGCCAGACCTGTCGGAGCGCCAGTACCTGCGCTTCGCCCTGGCCGACGGCGCCTACGCGGTGCCGATCGACGCCGTGCGAGAGATCCTGGAACTGGCACCAATCACGCCATTGCCGCAGATGCCGCCGTTCGTGCGCGGCGTCATGAACCTGCGCGGCGCCGTCGTGCCGGTGATCGACCTGGCCGCGCGCTATGGCCTGCCGGTGGCCAGCGTCGGGCGGCGCAGTTGCATCGTGGTGGTCGACGTGCCTTCGCCCGAGCCGTCGAGGCCGGGGTCGCAGGTCCTGGGCCTGCTGGTCGACGCGGTGCACGAGGTACTGGATCTCGATCCCGTCGATCTGGACGCCGCCCCGGCACTGGGCACGCGCATCGCACCAGAGTTCATTGCGGGCATCACCCGCCTGCGTGGTGCGATGCTGGTGATCCTGCACCTGCCGCACTCGCTGGACACCGATGCACTGGCCCGACTGATCGACGCCAATCCGGCGCAACACTAGGCAAGAGCCACATGCATCTGTCTGCCGAATCCTTCAACGCCGTGGTGGAACTGTTCCATGGCATCTCCGGCATCCGCCTGAGCGATGCCAAGCTGCCCCTGGTCAACGGCCGCTTGCAGAAGCTGGCCCAGGCCTGCGGCGCACGAAGCCTCGATGCCTACGTCGAGCAGTTGCTGGCCGAACGCAACCCGGAAGAAGTCGTCCGCGTGGTGGACAAGCTCACCACCAACGAGACCTATTTCTTCCGCGAGCCGCAGCACTTCAAGTTCCTGGCCAAGTTGCTCGAATCACAGGCTAGGTGCGCAGACTTCCGCGTCTGGAGCGCAGCCAGTTCCTCAGGCGAAGAGGCCTACAGCATCGCGATGCTGCTGGCCGAAAAACTCGGGTTCGAGGGCTGGGAGGTGATCGGTACTGACCTGTCCACCGCCATGGTCGAGACGGCCCGCTTGGGCCTGTACCCTGTGGACCGTGCCCGCCACACCCCTCACGAATACCTCAAGCGGCACGCGCTGCGTGGCCACGGGCCGCACGAAGGCCAGTTCAGGGTGTCCCAGGCGTTGCGCGAACGGGTGCATTTCTCGGGGGCCAACCTTATGGAGCCCCTGCCCGACCTGGGCTTGTTCGACGTCATCTTTCTTCGCAACGTGCTGATCTACTTTGATGCACCCGCCAAGGAAGCCATTGTCAAGCGTGTTGTCCAACTCTTGAAACCCCATGGCTATCTTTTCACCGGCCACGCCGAATCGCTCAGCAACCTCCGGCATGAGCTGCACGCCGAGCAAGCGGCCATCTACCGCCGCGCGTGAGCCCAATCCCGGCGGCGAGCAATGCGCGGCGCCTGGGCAAGCCTTGTTCCTGATGCCGGGTCAATGGCACTTCGGCAGCCAGGCCGCGAGCGTGCGCACCCTGCTGGGCTCGTGCGTGGCCGTGACCCTGTGGCACCCCGGAAGGCGCATTGGTGGCATGTGTCACTACCTGCTACCCGAGCGACGCTCCGGAACCGCCGGCGACCTCGATGGCCGCTACGGCACCGAGGCACTGGACATGATGGTCAAGAGCCTGCGGCTGGCGCGATGCCAGCCGGCCGAATTCGTTGCCCACCTTTACGGCGGCGCGGACACGATGCCCGAAAGCAGCGGCGTGAAGTTCAACGTTGGCGAGCGCAACATCGAGGTCGGCTGGAGCTTGATCGACCAGTACGGCTTTCAACTCGACGGCGTTGACGTGGGCGACCATGTCCCGCGCACTGTCACGCTGACCCTGGCCACCGGCGACGTGCACGTCAAGCGCGGAGCCCAGCACAAATGAACGCCATCACCGCCCTGATCGTCGACGACTCGGCCGTCGTGCGCAAGCACCTGGCCGAAGTGCTCACCGCAGGAGGGATCCAGGTGGTGGCGACTGCCCAGGACCCGCTTTTCGCCTGGCCGAAGATCCAGGCCCTGCGGCCGAATGTGATCGTGCTGGACGTCGAGATGCCGCGCATGGACGGCATCAGCTTCCTGCGCAAGATCATGGCCGAGTTGCCCACCCCTGTGGTGATGTGCTCGACGCTGACCGAGGCCGGTTGCGAGACCACCCTGCAGGCGCTGGCGGCGGGCGCGGTGAGCTTTGTCACCAAGCCCCGCCTCGGGCTCAAGAGCTTTCTCGAGGATGGCTCCAATGGCCTGGTGGATGCGGTCAAGGCCGCGGCGCGGGCCAAGCTCAACGCGGTGGCGCCAGCGGCGCCCCGGCCTGCCACTATGTCGCCAGCGGCCAGACCGGCCACACCGGCGAGCGCCCTCGCTGAAACCACAGACCGGGTCGTGGCGATCGGCATCTCGACCGGTGGCGTGCAGACCATTGAAGCGCTACTGGCCCAATTGCCGCGAAATGCGCCGGGCATCATGGTGGTGCAGCACATGCCTGAGAAGTTCACCGCCTCGCTGGCCGCCCGCCTGAACAGCCTGTTCGACCTGGAGGTGCTGGAGGCCCGCGACGGAGACCGTGTGATCAACGGCCGGGTTCTCATCGCCCCCGGAGGCAAGCACATGCGGCTGTGCCGCAGCGGCGCACAGTACCTGGCAGAGGTCAGGGACGGCCCGCTCATCAATCGCCACCGGCCTTCGGTGGACGTGCTGTTCAGGTCGGTCGCGCAGCATGCGGGCCGCAACGCCATCGGGCTGATCATGACCGGCATGGGCGATGACGGCGCCCGCGGCCTGCGCGACATGCACGACGCCGGCGCCGTGACGGCCGCGCAGGACGAGGCCAGTTGCGTGGTATTCGGCATGCCCAACGAGGCGATCAAGCTCGGTGCCGCAGACGTTGTGCTGAACCTTGCGGATATCGGCGCATGGATCATGCGCACCGCCGCACAACGGCCGGCCCTGGCCTAGGGCCAGTCAACCCAATGCGAACGGCTACAGGACTTGGGACCCGGCTGGGATGACGGGCGTGTCGGCCCGCACATCACCGCACTGGGCCCGATGGCGCAGCGCATGATCCATCAGCACCAGGGCGAGCATGGCCTCGGCAATGGGCGTGGCGCGGATGCCCACGCAGGGGTCGTGGCGGCCAAAGGTCTCTACCACCGCCGGTCGGCCCTCAAGGTCGATCGAGCGCCGCGGCGTGCGGATCGAACTCGTTGGCTTGATGGCGATCGAAACCCTCATGTCCTGACCGCTGGAGATGCCGCCCAGCACGCCGCCAGCATGGTTGCTGGCGAAGCCTTCGGGGAGCAATTCGTCGCCGTGTTCGCTACCGCGCTGGGCCACGCAGCCGAAACCGGCACCGATCTCAACGCCCTTGACTGCATTGATGCCCATCATCGCGTAGGCGATGTCGGCATCGAGCTTGTCGAACAGCGGTGCGCCCCAGCCGACCGGCATGCCAGTGGCCTCCACGTGCAGGCGCGCGCCGACCGAGTCGCCCGCCTTTCGCAGGGCATCCATCCGCGCCTCCAGGGCATCGATACCCTGCGCAGTGGCCGCGAAGAACGGGTTCATGCCGACCTGCGACCAGTCATCGACAGGTATCTCCATGTCGCCCAGTGCCGTCATGCAGCCGCGAATGGTGACGCCGTGGTGCTCAGCGAGCCACTTGCGAGCCACTGCACCGGCACCCACCATCGGCGCCGTCAAGCGGGCCGAGCTGCGGCCACCGCCGCGCGGATCGCGGATGCCGTACTTGTGCCAGTAGGCGTAGTCGGCATGGCCGGGGCGGAACGTCTGAGCGATGTTCCCGTAGTACTTGCTGCGCTGATCGGTGTTCCGGATCAGA
>CAYJEC010000383.1:0-4000 GCA_964369025.1 uncultured Ideonella sp.
GCGTTGACGTCCCGGGAGCAGAGCCACTTCCTTCTCGATCAGAAGCAAAATCTGTTCCCTGCCCACCGTGTCGGCCGCGCTTTCGGCACCCAGCGTGCCCTCCATGGTCTCGAGCATCTCGAGCAGGTCGAAGTCGCCATCTTCGTCGGATCCGCCGAAATCCGACATGTTCTGCATCACCGCATTGCGCACTTTCTGACGCCGGAACCAGTCCATCGTGGCGTTGGACAGGATGCGCTGGAAGACCAGTGGCAGTTCAGCTGCGGGGCGGTCCCCGTATTTCTCGGCCAGCCGAATCATCGAATCCTGAACGATGTCCAGCGCCGCGTCGTCGTCACGCACGGCATAGACCGTGCGTTTGAATGCGCGCTTCTCGACGTTCTTGAGGAAATCGGAGAGTTCTTTGTCGGTGGCCAAGGCGGGCTGGAGGGCGCTGATGGCCCCAGGAGATCGGCGGCGATTATGTCACCCGGCCTGGGGGCAGGCCGCTGCCGCCTCGCAACGGTGCAATAATGCTGCTTCGCACAATTTGCGAACTGGTCTTTGAAGCCGCCCCGACCGCGGGTGTCGGCAGTTTTGATCGCGCAGGTTCCGAGTCCGCCTCACGAGGGCGAGAGGAGGGGCACCAAAGGTTTTTCGTCAGAGAAAATCACAGAGGTTCGAAGAATGGACATGTCTGCCGCGGACATCAAGCGTGGCGCCCCCAATGAGGGTCGCACGCCACCGCACCAATCCCCCCCTTCCGCCACCGCCCAGGAGCTCAACGGCTCCCAGATTCTCGTGCGCTGCCTGCAGGCCGAGAACGTCAAGTACATCTGGGGTTATCCCGGCGGCTCGGTGCTTTACATCTACGATGCCCTGTATCAGCAGGACACGATCGAGCATGTGCTCGTCCGCCACGAGCAGGCGGCCGTGCACGCGGCCGACGGCTACGCCCGGGCCACGGGCGATGTCGGCGTGGCCCTGGTCACCTCCGGGCCGGGCGTGACGAATGCCGTCACCGGCATTGCGACGGCCTACATGGATTCGATCCCGATGGTGATCATCACCGGGCAGGTGCCCACGCCCGCCATCGGGCTGGACGCCTTCCAGGAGTGCGACACCGTGGGGATTACCCGCCCGATCGTGAAGCACAACTTCCTGGTGAAGGATGTGCGCGACCTGGCGTTGACGATGAAGAAGGCCTTTCACATCGCCCGCACGGGCCGGCCCGGCCCGGTGGTGGTGGATGTGCCCAAGGACGTTTCGCTGAAGATGGCTGCATTCCACTACCCCGAAACGGTGGAGATGCGCTCTTACAACCCTGTGCGCAAGGGCCATGGTGGGCAGATCCGCAAGGCCGTGCAGCTGCTGCTGGGCGCTCGCCGCCCGTATATCTACACCGGCGGCGGCGTGATCCTGGGCAATGCCACGGCTGAACTGCGCCAGCTGACCGACCTGCTCGGCTACCCGGTGACGAACACCCTGATGGGCCTGGGTTCCACCCCGTCCAGCGACCCCAAGTTCCTGGGCATGCTGGGCATGCACGGCACCTACGAGGCCAACATGACCATGCAGCACTGCGACGTGCTGCTGGCGGTGGGCGCGCGCTTTGACGACCGGGTGATCGGCAACCCCAAGCACTTCGCCTCGGTGGAGCGCAAGATCATCCACATCGACATCGACCCGTCGTCGATCTCCAAGCGGGTGAAGGTCGACATCCCCATCGTCGGTGACGTGAAGGACGTCCTGCAGGAACTCATCACGCAACTGCGCGAATCCACCCAGCGGCCGGATGCCCAGGCGCTCGCGCCGTGGTGGGGCCAGATCAACGATTGGCGAAAGCGCGAGTGCCTGGCCTACAAACGCAGCGCGGACGTGATCAAACCACAGCAGGTGGTCGAGGCGCTGTGGGAGATGACCCGCGGCACCGACGCCTATGTCACCTCCGATGTGGGCCAGCACCAGATGTGGGCGGCGCAGTACTACCGCTTCGAGGAGCCGCGCCGCTGGATCAACTCTGGCGGGCTGGGCACGATGGGGGTGGGCCTGCCCTACGCCATGGGCATCAAGCTGGCCAAGCCAGACGCGGACGTGTTCTGCATCACCGGCGAAGGCTCGATCCAGATGTGCATCCAGGAGCTCTCGACCTGCCAGCAGTACAAGACGCCGGTCAAGATCATCTCGTTGAACAACCGCTACCTCGGCATGGTGCGGCAGTGGCAGGAACTGGACTACGGCAAGCGCTACTCCCACAGCTACATGGATGCGCTGCCCAACTTCGTGAAGCTCGCCGAGGCCTATGGCCACGTCGGCATCAAGATCGAAAAGCCCTCCGAGGTCGAGCCCGCGCTGCGCGAAATGATCCGCCTGAAGGACCGCACGGTCTTCCTGGACGTGCGCACCGACCCGACAGAGAACGTCTGGCCGATGGTGCAGGCGGGCAAGGGCATCTCGGAGATGCTGCTGGGGTCCGAGGACCTGTGACGGCCTGAAGGCGGCCGAGGTGCCAGCGGTTACCGCCGCAGGCACCTCCCCGCCGAATCGCCCGAAACAACCCGGACCAGACTTTCACTCAACGATTCATCCAGCGTGGCCAAGGGCCGGCGGTTACCGCCGCCGGCTTGAAGAGCGCGCTCCGGAGTCCCACATGAAACACATCATTGCCGTCCTGCTCGAGAACGAGCCCGGCGCCCTGTCACGCGTGGTGGCGCTGTTCTCCGCCCGCGGTTACAACATCGAGAGCCTCACTGTCGCCCCGACGGAAGATGCCTCGCTGTCGCGCATGACCATCGTCACCACCGGCTCGGACGAGGTGATCGAGCAGATCACCAAGCACCTGAACCGCCTGGTCGACGTGGTCAAGGTGGTCGACCTGACCGAAGGCCAGTTCACCGAGCGCGAACTCATGCTCATCAAAGTCCGCGCCGTCGGCAAGGAGCGCGAGGAGATGAAGCGCATGGCCGACATCTTCCGCGGCCGCATCATCGATGTGACCGAGAAGAGCTACACCATCGAATTGACCGGCGACGCGGGCAAGCTTGATGCCTTCATCGAAGGCATCGACCGCGCCGCCATTCTTGAAACCGTTCGCACCGGCACCAGCGGGATCGGTCGCGGCGAGCGCATCTTGCGCGTCTAGAACACACCTATTTTTACGGAGAGAACCATGAAGGTCTATTACGACAAGGACGCCGATCTTTCGCTCATCAAGGGCAAAAACGTCACCATCATCGGCTACGGCTCGCAGGGCCATGCCCACGCCCAGAACCTGAACGACAGCGGCGTGAAGGTCACGGTGGGCCTGCGCCGTGGCGGCGCGTCCTGGTCCAAGGTCGAAAAGGCCGGCCTGCGTGTTGCCGAGGTGGCCGAGGCTGTCAAGAGTGCCGATGTCGTCATGATCCTGCTGCCGGACGAGCAGATCGCGGCTGTCTACAAGAACGATGTCGAGCCGCACATCCGCCAGGGGGCCTCGCTGGCGTTTGCGCACGGCTTCAACGTCCACTACGGGCAGGTTGTTCCGCGCGACGATCTGGATGTCTGGATGGTCGCCCCGAAGGCTCCGGGCCACACAGTGCGCAACTCCTACGCCCAGGGTGGCGGTGTGCCGCACCTCATCGCCGTGCACGCCGACCGTTCCGGCAAGGCGCGCGACCTGGCGCTGAGCTACGCCGCGGCGAACGGCGGCGGCAAGGCCGGCATCATTGAAACCAACTTCCGCGAAGAAACCGAGACCGACCTGTTCGGCGAGCAGGCCGTGTTGTGCGGCGGCACCGTCGAGCTGATCAAGGCCGGTTTCGAGACGCTGGTGGAAGCCGGCTACGCGCCGGAAATGGCCTACTTCGAGTGCTTGCATGAGTTGAAACTGATTGTTGATCTGATCTATGAAGGCGGCATCGCCAACATGAATTACTCGATCTCCAATAACGCCGAGTATGGTGAGTATGTGACCGGCCCCAAGGTTGTCACTTCCGCCACCAAGGACGCGATGCGCCAATGCCTGAAGGACATCCAGACCGGC
>CAYJEC010000384.1:0-3999 GCA_964369025.1 uncultured Ideonella sp.
GATCAGCGTCAGCAGCACGCTCTTGCCGCGAAAGTCGAACTTGGCGATGGCCCAGGCAGCGGAGACGCCGAACACCAGGTTCAGCGGCACAGAGATCGCTGCGGCGATCAGTGTCAACTGGATCGCCGAGACGGCATCCGGCTCCACGATGGCGGCCAGGTAGACATCCAGGCCCTTCTTCATCGCCTCGACGAACACGGCGGCCAGCGGCACGAAGAGGAACGCCGAAAGAAACAGCATCGCGGTGCCGACGAGCGCCCACCGCACCCAGGCGGGTTCGGTGGTGGCGGCCAGCGCCGAGCGGGCGGAGGACGGTGCGTGCGGCACCGGCAGGGGTTGGGCAGCGGTGTTCATGTTCAGCGGCCCTGGCGCTTGCGGGCCCAGGCCTGTATCAGGTTGATGGCAAGCAGCATGGCGAAGGCGATCACCAGCATCACCACCGCGATGGCGGTGGCGCCGGCGTAGTCGTACTGCTCCAGCTTGGTGATGATCAGCAGCGGCGTGATCTCGCTGACCATCGGCATGTTGCCGGCGATGAAGATCACCGAGCCGTACTCGCCCAGAGCCCGGGCGAATGCCAGCGCGAAACCGGTCAGCAGGGCCGGCATCAGCGTGGGCAGGATCACGTGGCGGAAGGTCTGCAGGCGGGTGGCGCCCAGCGTGGCGGCGGCCTCTTCCAGCTCCTTCTGCAGATCCTCGAGCACCGGCTGCACCGTGCGCACCACGAAGGGCAGGCCGATGAAGGTCAGCGCGACAAACACGCCCAGCGGCTTGAACGCGACCTTGAAGGGCAGGTATTGACCGATCCAGCCATTGGCCGCATACAGCGAGGTCAGCGCGATGCCGGCCACTGCGGTGGGCAGGGCGAAGGGCAGGTCGACCAGGGCGTCGACCACCCGCTTGAAGGGGAATGTGTAGCGCACCAGCACCCAGGCGACCAGCAGGCCGAACACGCCGTTGATCAGCGCGGCGGCGAACGAGGCGCCGAAGGTCAGGCGGTACGAGGCCATCACCCGGTCCGAGGTGACCGCCTCCCAGAAGGCGCCCCAGGTCAGCGTGAAGGTCTTCAGGAACACCGCGGACAGCGGCAGCAGCACGATCAGGCTCAGGTAGAGCAACGCGAAGCCGAGTGCCAGATCGAAACCGGGCAGCACGCTGTGTCGTTTGAGGAGGGTCTTGGAGAGGAACACGGTGTGGGGTGGCCGCCGCCGTCATGCAACGGCCGCCTAAGAAAATGCATGCGCCGATGCTAGAAGCGGGCCCCCCAACGCGGAACGAATCAAAACGCGCTTGCTTATGCGATCAGCGCGCTGGGGCCAAGCTCATGGCTTGAAGTCGCCGAGCCAATTCATGAGAATGGCGTCTAGTTGCGCGGCCACTCGGACTGCTTCGCTTTCGGACAGGCATGGAGAAGTGGGGTTCAACATGTCAATTCAATGGCAAGGTCTCACGGTGGCTGCGGTGCTGGCTCTTTCGCTCGGGGCCTCGTCGGCCGTTCCGCAGCCCCGCTCAGCGGCATCTGCGGCGCCCACGGCGGCTTCGACCCCCGTGGCCGCGGCCAGAGCCACACAACCGGCCGCCCGGCTCGACCCGGCGGCCACCTCACCGACCTCTTGTGCCAGTTGCCCGCCAGGGCTGACGCCTGGTGACGTTCGCGCGGTGCGCGATGCGGCGTCGGCGGTGCAGGCTGCGGCTCGGGAACTGTCGCGCCAGGACGAATCGTTCTGGAGGAACGTCGGGGTCAATGTCTTCAGCAACCGGGTCGACGAGTGGCTGTTCGGCAAAGGTACGGGGAATCAAGGGCTGGCGGCCTATGCGGCAGCCTGGATTTCACTAGTGGCCGCGCTCATCAAGTTGGCCTTGGCGACGAAGATGCCAGACAGGGCGCCCGGCCCGGTGCGGCGCGTTGTAGAGGTCACGTTGTCGGTGATCTTGTTGGTTTCCGCCGCGTTGGGAGTGCTGGCCGTCCACACTGCGCGCAGCAGCCTGGAGCAGGCCTCTGCCTCCAGCGGCGACCAGGAAGCAGCGATGGCCACATGCCAGCAGAACCTGAGAGCGGCACTCGCGGCTGGCGGGCAGCAGCCCCAAGCGGAGCTCGCTGTCGGAGCAATTCAACGCACCGAGGTGTCGTGCAATGCAGCCCGCACCGAGGCC
Organism: uncultured Ideonella sp.; assembly: GCA_964369025.1. Taxonomy (GTDB): domain Bacteria; phylum Pseudomonadota; class Gammaproteobacteria; order Burkholderiales; family Burkholderiaceae_C; genus Ideonella. Next base: position 2,155 of record CAYJEC010000384.1, read on the forward strand.
GCGGAACGGTTCAACCGCCTGGAGCGCGAGCTGACGGCCCTGAGCGACGACCAACTCGGCTGGGGCACCTCGCTGCTTCTGCTCGCCTGTGCAGCCGGTATCGGCTTCCTGATCCTTCGGGCGCTCGAACGGCGCGGCTGAAGGCGGCCGGACCTGCCTGTGATGTTGCCTGCACTGCGTTGAAATAAGATCGCCGAACCGGGTACGGCAGACCACGCCGAATGCCCGATTCAATGTCTGGCAGGGGAGCTCGATGGCCAAATTTCTGAACACCAGTGCAACCAACTATTTCCTGGAGGAGTTGATCAAAGAGGCCAAAGACCGCCTGATCCTGATCAGCCCCTTTCTCAAGCTCAATGATCGGATGAAGGAGCTGTTGGCAGACAAGAACCGGCTCAAGATCGACGTGCGCATCGTCTATGGCAAAAGCGAATTGCAGCCGGAGGAAATCAACTGGCTGCGTGGTTTGACCTACATCCGCACCAGCTTCTGCAAGAACCTGCACGCCAAGTGCTACATGAACGAGGCGCTCTGTATCGTTACCAGCCTCAACCTGTATGAGTTCAGCCAGGTCAACAACAACGAGATGGGCATCCTGATCCGGCGCGAGGACGATGCCGCGTTGTACAAGGACGCCTACGAGGAAGCCCAGCGGATCATCCGCGTCAGCGACGAAGTGCGTATCAGCCTGGAGCGGGTGCAGCCCGATGCCGCAGATGCCGGCGCGGCCGCCGCACCCGGCTCGGCCCAGGACCAAGACGGCCCGGAGCCTGGCAGCGGCAAGCTCACCTCGTCAAAGCTGGCCCAGAAACTGGGTTTGCGCACGGCCGAACTGCTGGACCGCGCCGTGGCCTCGGGCCACCTGATGTTGCGCGACGGCAAGCATGGTCTGACAGCCAAGGGCGAAGCGGCTGGGCTGGAGCACGTCGCCAAATCGCGCTTTGGCCCGTACTTCCTCTGGCCCGAAGGCTTTCACCCGGTTTGACGACGTCTCCAAGGCTCTGGGGGTCTCTTCACCACCCGCCTCGGTAAGATGTTCGGCTCGCATCCGCCAGCAGCACCCAGGGAACCGCCGTGCCGGAAATCGTCTTCAAAGGCAAAGAGTACGTCTACAACCACCACCTCACCGTGCCCTACCGGCCGCTGGTGGCGGATGCGGCCAAAGGCATCGGCACGCCCGACCTGGCGGGCAACCTGGTCATCCATGGCGACAACCTGCATGCCTTGAAAAGCCTGCTGCCGCGCTATGCCGGCGCGGTGGACCTGATCTTCATCGACCCGCCCTACAACACCGGCAACGAGGGCTGGTGCTACAGCGATGGCGTCAACTCCCCCATCATGAAGGAGTGGCTCAGCACCAACCCCGTGGACGGTGACGACATGCTGCGCCACGACAAATGGCTGTGCATGATGTGGCCGCGCCTGGTGCTGCTGCGGGAGCTGATGAGCGAGACCGGCAGCATCTGGATCACGCTGGACGACAACGAGGTGCACCGGGCGCGGATGGTGCTGGATGAGATTTTTGGGGAAGATAGCTTTGTTGCCTCCTGTGTTTGGCAAAAGAAGCAGTCCCCTCAAAGCGATGCGACCAACTTTTCGCCGATGCACGATTACGTGCTGGTGTATGCCAAGCAGGCCAAATTGACGGCGGACGACCCGAATGGATGGCAACGCAATTTGCTTGTGCGTGGTGCAGAACAAGAAGACAGGTATGAGAACCGTGACAGCGACCCGCGTGGCTCCTGGACTTCTTCAGACTACACCTGCAACAAGACTGCACAAGAGCGTCCGAACCTTTACTACCCGCTCAAACAACCAGCGACTGGCGAGCTTATATATCCGTCC
>CAYJEC010000385.1:0-3995 GCA_964369025.1 uncultured Ideonella sp.
TGCCGCTGTAGCTGGCGTACGAGTTGGTCGGCACCGTGGAGAAGATGCCGGCGCCTGGTGCGCCCAGGTCAACCGAGGTGACGCCCCAGTTGGAGAAGCTGGACATCGTGCCATTGCTATTCAGCGACGCCACGGCGATGAGGCCCGCGCTGGTGTAGCTGGCCGGGTAGCTGGGCACCGAATCGATGTTGGACGCTCCGTTGCCCGCAGCCGCCACGAACAGGATGTTCTGAGCTGCGCCCGCGTCGATCGCGTCCTTCAGGGCTTGCGAGAAGCCGCCACCGCCCCAGGAGTTGTTGGTCGCCACCAGGTTCAGGTTGTGGCGAACCTTCAAGTCGGTGATGTAGTTCACCGACTTGACCGCGTTGGCCGTGGTGCCACCGCCTGCACCCAGGAACTTGGTGTGGACCATCTTGATCTTCCAGCACATGCCGGCCACACCGGCACCGTTGCCGCCCTGGCCGCCGATGGTGCCGGAGACGTGGGTGCCGTGGTCGTCGCCGACACCGTCATAGACCGATTTGTTGCCGCCGTCGAAATCCCAGCCGTGGGTGTCGTCGATGTAACCGTTGCCGTCGTCGTCGACGCCGTTGCCGTCGATCTCGTTCTTGTTCTTCCAGTGGTTCTTGGCCAGATCAGGGTGGGTGTACTGGACGCCCTCGTCGATCACGCCGACCAGCACGCCCTTGCAGTTCTCGTGGCCGTTGTTCCAGGCGGTACCGGCCTGGCTGCCGTACTGGTTGGTGAACAGCGGCGAGGCCGAGCCGTACATGCCCCACAGTTGGCCGTTGGTGTAGTAGGTGTCGTTGGAGACAGCGGTGGTCTGGTAGATCCAGTTCGGCTCGGCGAAGTCCACTGCGTCCTGGGCATGCAGGGCCCGAACGGCCGCTGCGATGCTGGCGCCCTGCGGCAGGCTGATGCGATGCAGGTCACCACGCACGCGCTCGAGCACCTTGGCGCCAACCTTGGTCAGGGCGAGGTCGCGCAGTGCCTTGGCCACACCGGGCTTGAATTGAACCAGCATTTCTGCGGGGACGAACTTGCGATGCGAATCCTGCAACTCGGCCACCACCTTGTCGGGCTGGCCGCCGGCGAACGAGGCGCCGGACAGGATCGCCAGGGCCGAGGCGATCAGGGTGTGTTGGAAGCGGGGTGTCATACGGGCCATGGAACAACTCCTAAAAAAGGACGTGAGACCGATGTGATGTCGAGCCCGAAGGCGAGCCCGGCAAAGAACCTCCATCCTCACGGAGGTGGCTGCTTGTGTCGACCCTGCAGCCTAGGGAGGGGGAAACGCGTGATTGAAATTGCTTGTGATTTGTCTAAGGCCGTGCAGGGCTCGGCACATTCCGAACCTGCACGGCCTGGTTCCGGGGTTGATCAGAAGCCGCTGACGTCCAGGCGGCCGCCGGTGACTGTCTTGCCAGCCAACGCAGCTGTAGGCACCGCCGCAGCCAGGATGGCGGCCTTGATCTGCGCCGCGGTCGAGCCCGGGTGCAGCGACGCGTAGAGCGCTGCGGCGCCCGTCACGTGAGGCGTGGCCATCGAGGTTCCGTCGTAGGCTGCATACCCTGGTGTGAGTACGCCGTTGACCGTCTTGGGCACGGTCGACCAGATCGCCGAGCCGGGCGCGCCCAGGTCGACCGACACCACGCCGTAGTTCGAGAACCCGGATTTCTTGCCGGTCTTGGTGATCGAGGCCACCGAGATGATGGTGGGACTGGTGTACGAGGAGGGGTAGTGCGGCTTCTTGTCAGTGTTCTGGCCGATGCCAATCAGGTTGCCATTGCCTGCCGCCGCCATGAAAAGGATGTTCGCGGCGCCAGCACGGTCGATGGCGTCCTTCAGGCCCTGCGAGAAGCCGCCGCCACCCCAGGAATTGTTGGTGGCCACCAGGTTCAGGCCGTGGCGTGTCTTGAGATCGGTGATGTAGTCGACCGCCAGGATCGCATCCGCTGTGGTGCCGCCCTGGTCCCCCAGGAACTTGGCATTGACGATCTTGACCTGCCCGCAGATGCCGGCCACGCCGGTGCCGTTGTTGCGAACCGCGCCAATGGTGCCGGAGACGTGGGTGCCGTGGTCGTCGCCCACGCCGTCGAACGTGGAGTTGTCGTCGCTGACGAAATCCCAGCCGTTCACGTCGTCGATGTAGCCATTGCCGTCGTCATCGATGCCGTTGTTGGCAATCTCGCCCGGGTTGCTCCAGATGTTGGCAGCCGTGTCCGGGTGGGTGTTCATGACGCCCTCGTCGATCACGCCGACCACGACATTGGCACTGCAGTCCTTGCCGGCGTTCCAGGCTTCAGCCGCCTGGCTTCCAAACGCGTTCTGCTTGCCCGGCGAGGTGTCGCCGTAGACGCCCCACAAGCTGCCATCGGCGTAGTACGGGTCGTTCGGCGCTGCCTGGGTGGTGTAGAGCCAGTTCGGCTCGACGAAGCGAACGGCGCTCTCTGCGCGCAGGCGGCGGATTGCGGTGCTGACCGACAGGCCCTGGGGCAGCCGCACGAGGTGCAGGTCACCGTCGACCGCGGCGCGCAGGGCCTTCACCGAACGGGCGCCAAGCTTGGACAGCAGTGCCTCGCGCGCGGCCGCCGGGTGGCCACCCCGGAACTGAACCAGCACGTCGGAGGCAACGTAGCGCAGGTCGGTGCGGAGCAGGTCGGCGTCGACCTGATCAGGGCGGGCCTGAGCCGTCAGGTGGGTGCCCAGGGCGGCAAGCGCAGCCACGGCGATCAGCGCGCGTTGGAATCGGTTCTTCATGCGAGGGTTGAACTCCATCTGTGGTTCGGTGGGCGCCGCAGGATCACCGCGACGGGCATCTGATTGTGGCCAGTCCACCGGGCTGGCAGGAGCCCGACTGGCCCGTGCAGGCACAGGTATTGATGTTTGTTGACTGTGGCCGGCTGTCGGCTCGCCCAGGCGATAATCAGGGTTTTTCCGGCCATCAGCCCCGGGGTTCCGGGGCCCGAGCGCCGGACCGCCCGTGCGCGCCATGCCGCGTTGCCGGCAGCCCCACTCCAGGATACCCAGCACCATGGCGCAATACGTCTTTACCATGAACCGCGTCGGCAAGATCGTGCCGCCGAAGCGGCAGATCCTGAAGGACATTTCCTTGTCCTTCTTCCCTGGCGCCAAGATCGGCATGCTGGGCCTGAACGGCTCGGGCAAGTCCACGCTGCTCAAGATCATGGCCGGGGTGGACAAGGACATCGAGGGCGAAGCCACGGCGATGCCCGGCATCAAGATCGGCTACCTGCCTCAGGAGCCCCAGCTGAACCCGGACCAGACCGTGCGCCAGGCCGTGGAAGAGGGCATTGGCGGTGCACTGGCGGCGCAGAAGCGTCTTGAGGAGGTCTACGCGGCCTATGCGGAGCCCGACGCTGACTTTGACGCGCTGGCCACCGAGCAGGCCGAACTGGAAGCCATCATCGCCGCCTCGGGCGGCGAGAACACCGACCACCTGCTGGACATTGCCGCCGACGCGCTGCGCCTGCCGCCCTGGGACGCCAACATCGGCAAGCTCTCTGGCGGCGAAAAGCGCCGTGTGGCGCTGTGCCGCTTGCTGCTGAGCAAGCCTGACATGCTGCTGCTCGACGAGCCCACCAACCACCTGGATGCGGAAAGCGTGGACTGGCTGGAGCAGTTCCTCAAGCGATTCGGTGGCACCGTGGTGGCCATCACCCACGACCGCTACTTCCTCGACAACGCAGCCGAGTGGATCCTTGAACTGGACCGCGGCTACGGCCACCCCTACAAGGGCAACTACTCCGACTGGCTGGACCAGAAAGAGAAGCGGCTGGAGCTGGAGCAGAAGACGGAGGACGCCCGAACCAAGGCCATGAAGCAGGAGCTGGAGTGGGTGCGCAAGAACGCCAAGGGCCGCCAGGCCAAGAGCAAGGCGCGCCTGGCCCGTTTCGAGGAACTGAGCGACGTCGAGTATCAGAAGCGCAACGAGACCAACGAGATCTTCATCCCGGTGGCCGAGCGCCTGGGCA
>CAYJEC010000386.1:0-3995 GCA_964369025.1 uncultured Ideonella sp.
CATAGAGATCGAGAATGCCCGCTATATGGGCAATGGCAAGCCGGCACGGCTGGCCTGCTCGCCGTTCTTCAATGCGGTGGTCGGCGGCCGCGGTACGGGCAAGTCCACCGTCGTGCACGCCTTGCGGTTGGCGACGCGGCGTGATCAAGAACTGGCTGCGCTCCCAAAGGACGGCGAGCCGCGCGCGCAGTTTGATGCGTTCCGCAAACCTGCCACTGGGCGCGATGAGAAGGGTGCGCTGCGCCCCAACTCCGTTATCCGCGTGGAATGGCAGCATGAAGAAGAGCGCCTGCGGCTGGTGTGGCGGGCAGACGGGGAAGGCTCAGTCGTGGAGGAATGGCGTGGTGACCAGTGGCAGGCATCGACCAGCCAGAGCGTGAATGCAGCGCGGTTCCCTGTTCGCATCTTCTCCCAAGGGCAGATCGCGGCCATGGCGGGCAGCGGGCGCCAAACCTTACTGGCAATCATCGACGAGGCCACGCAGACCGAACCGCTACAGCATGCCTTCGAGGAAGCCCGGCGCACATTCTTCACCCAGCGTGCCCGGCTGCGCGAACTGGACGGCAAGCTGGCCGGATTGGCCGAGGTCGAGCGAAAGTTGGCCGACGCGGACAAGAAGCTGGCGGCACTGTCGCAGGCCGACCATGCTGCGGTGCTCCGCGCCTTTGCGCAAGCGCAGCATCAGGCCAGGGAAATGAAGTCGCTGCTCGAGCAACTGCGCGAAGGAGCTGCACGCATTGCCGACATGCCCAATCAGATCGTGTTGGACGATTGGTCGAGCCAGCACTTCACGGAGCTGGACGCCGATCTGCTGGCATGGCGCCACGCCATCGATCTTCAGGTGGAGCAGGTCCGAATCGGCCTGCTGGAGCAGGCACGCAAGCTCACGGTCATTGTTGAAACGTCGCAAACGGACGGCCGCGTGGCGCAATGGCGCGCACGCGCCCAAGCAGCTCAGCAGGCACACACGGCATTGCAACAACAACTTGCAGCGCAAGGCGTCAACGATCCACAGGCCTTCGCCCGCCTCACCCAGGAACGCCAGCAACTGCAAACGCAGCACAAGGCGCTTCAGCAAATGCAGGGCGACCGCCAGACGCTGCTGCAGCAGATCGACGCGCAGCAGAGGATGGTCGGCGAGAAGCGGCGCGCCATTACCCTGGCACGCCAGACCTTCCTCCGGGACGCGCTGGCTGGCAATCCCCATGTGCGCATGGTCGTCGTGCCGTTCGGGTTCGAGGCCCGGCAGATCGAGCGCGAACTGCGCGAACTTGTCGATGCGACCGACGAGCGCTTTGCCGATGACCTGCTGAACGACGAGGCATCGGGTGGCATGGCATTCGATCTGGCGCAGGCAGACGAAGCCGGCAGGGGGAGTGCGCTGGACGCCGTCAAGCAGCGCTTGTTGAGGATTGACAGCACCCTGGGCGGGCGCTTTCGCAACTACTTACAGCGACAGCACGAGAAGCCCGAGTTTGCGGACCGTGTGTTGGCTTGGTATCCCGAGGACGATCTGCGGATCGAGTACCAGCGTGTTGGACAGTGGACTTCCATCGATCAGGGCTCTCAAGGACAGCGCTCTGCAGCCCTTCTCGCCTTCCTGTTGGCCTTTGGCGAGGAGCCCATCGTGCTCGATCAGCCCGAGGACGATCTTGACAACCATCTGATTTACGACCTGATCGTTCGGCAGATTCGGGAGAACAAGCTGCGCCGCCAGCTCCTCATCGTGACCCACAACCCGAACGTGGTGGTCAACGGCGATGCGGAACTGGTGCACGTCATGGATTTCGGACGTGGTCAGTGCTACGTCCAGCAAAGTGGTGCGCTGCAGGAGGCTCCGGTTCGCCGCGAGGTGTGCCGTGTGATGGAGGGCGGGCACGAGGCGTTCTCCAGGCGCTGGAAGCGGCTCGGAACGGAGGTTTGACATGTTGGCAACGCGCAGCGAACTGCTGGAGAAGATCCGGCTCGGTGAAGACAGCTTCCTGGAGCTGAAGGAAGTGAAGTTCGCGGGCGGGAAGGTCCGAGGGCCTACGCAGGACGGGCTGGCCGATGAATTGGCCGCCCTCGCGAACAGCGCCGGTGGTGTGTTGCTCCTCGGGGTGGAAGACACCAGCCGGGAAGTGCTCGGCATCCCGCTGGAGCAGCTCGACGCTGTGGAGCGCGTGGTGCGCGAGTCGTGCGAGCAGTCCATCAAGCCACCGCTGGCCCCAATCATCGAACGCATGACGCTGCCCGACGTTGCAGGTGTGGAGCAGCCCGTCATTCGGATTGCCGTAGAGCGGAGCCTCTTCGTTCACCAAAGCCCGGGGGGCTACCTGCATCGTGTCGGTTCATCGAAACGTCCCATCCCGCCAGACCACCTGGCCCGGTTGTTTCAGCAGCGCAGTCAATCTCGCCTGATCCGCTTCGACGAAACGCCTGTTCCACGCGCAACCCTGGCTGATCTGGACGAGGGACTGTGGCGCCGGTTCGCACCCGTGCACAGCGCTGATACGCCTGAAGTTCTGCTGGGCAAACTCGCAATGGCGGCTCCTGACGAGCAAGGCACTTGGCGGCCCACGGTGGCCGGGTTGCTCATGGGCAGCCGCGCTGCTCAATTGTTCTTGCCGGGCGCGCTCATCCAGGCAGTGGCCTATCAGGGCACAAATGTTCTGCCTGCCGGGGAGGCCGCGTATCAACGGGATGCCCACGACATTACCGGGCCGCTGGACCGGCAGATTCTCGACGCCTGCGCCTTCGTGCGAAAGAACATGCGGGTTGCGGCATACAAGCATGAGGATGGCGGCCGCCATGATCTGCCGCAGTTTGAGATGCTGGCCGTGTTCGAGGCCGTGACCAATGCGGTTGCCCACCGCGACTATTCGATGGCTGGGTCCAAGGTGCGACTGCGCTTGTTCGACGACAGGCTGGAGTTGTACTCGCCAGGCATGTTGCCCAACACCATGACGCCTGAGAGCCTGCCATTTCGCCAGGCAGCACGCAATGAGGCTCTGACCAGCCTGCTGGCCCGCTGTCCCATCGACGACGGCACGCTTGCCGCCCATCGCCAGCACATCATGGATAAGCGTGGAGAAGGCGTCTCCATCATCCTCGAAGCAAGTGAGCGGCTGGCCGGCAGGCGGCCCGAGTACCGCCTCAACGACAACAGTGAATTGATGCTGACCATCTACGGCGCTCAAACGGAGCAAGAACAATGAGCTTGAAACCCTGGCGCGAGATCGCCGTACCGCATGAGGACGTGCTCAAGGGCACGTTTCAGCAGGCCGAGTTCGCAGCCGACCTGTCTCGCGTCCACGCGGGCACGGCAACGGGCGAGTACCAGAATCCGGCGCTGTTCTTCCAGCGCACCTTCATCACCGAGGGCATGCGTCTGCTGCTCGATTCGGTGGTCAAGCGGCTCTCAGGCAAGGGTGGGGACCCGGTCATCCAGCTGCAGACGGCCTTCGGCGGCGGCAAGACACACACGATGCTGGCCGTCTATCACCTGGCCAAGGGTGAAGTGCCGGCCAGCGACTTGCAAGGTGTCGCGGCCATCCTGGACGCCGCGCACATCACGGAAATTCCCCGAGCCCGTATTGCGGTGCTGGATGGCATCAAGTCGTCGCCCAACCAGCCCATCAAGCGCGACGGGCAGGTGGTGCGTACGTTGTGGGGCGATCTGGCCTGGCAGCTCGGTGGCGCCGAAGGATATGCCCTGGTGGCCGATGCAGACGCGTCGGGCACATCCCCCGGCAAGGCGGTGCTGGAGACGCTGCTCGCGAGCTGTGCACCGTGCGTGATCCTGATCGACGAGCTGGTGGCCTACGTGAGGCAGTTCGAAGAGGGCAAGGCCCTCACCGGCGGCACCTTCGACTCCAACCTGTCGTTCGTGCAGGCGCTGACCGAGGCGCTGAAGGCCGTGCCGACGGCGGTGCTGCTGGCGTCGCTGCCAGAGTCGGACAAGGAAGCCGGCAGCCAGCGCGGCGTGAAGGCGCTGGAGGCGCTGGCGCATTACT
>CAYJEC010000387.1:0-3988 GCA_964369025.1 uncultured Ideonella sp.
CGCACCCTCACGGAGGGTGGGGCCAGATACTCTGGCCCCGGGTGCACCATTCACCCACTCACTCTTCGCCGAGAAACCCCCCGCTCTGGTGGGCCCACAGCCGGGCATAGAGGCCACCCTGGTCCAGCAGGCTGCGGTGGTCGCCCTGCTCGACGATGCGGCCCGCGTCCATCACCACCAGCCGGTCCATCGCCGCGATGGTGGACAGGCGGTGGGCGATGGCCACCACCGTCTTGCCTTGCATCAGCTCGTACAGGCTGGCCTGGATCGCCGCCTCGACCTCGCTGTCGAGCGCGCTGGTGGCTTCGTCCAGCAGCAGGATCGGTGCGTCCTTCAGCATCACCCGGGCGATGGCGATGCGCTGGCGCTGCCCGCCGCTGAGCTTGACGCCGCGCTCGCCGACATGGGCGTCGTAACCCGTGCGGCCCTTGGCGTCGGCCAGGGTCTGGATGAAGCCATGCGCCTCGGCGCGGGTGGCGGCACCGACCATGGCCGCGTCGCCCGCGTCGGGCCGGCCGTAGAGCAGGTTGTCTCGCACCGAGCGGTGCAGCAATGACGTGTCCTGCGTCACCATGCCCACCTGGGCGCGCAGGCTGTTCTGGGTCACGCCGGCAATGTCCTGGCCATCGATCAGGATCCGGCCGGATTCAAGGTCGTAGAAGCGCAGCAGCAGGTTGACCAAGGTGGATTTGCCCGCGCCGGAGCGGCCGACCAGGCCGATCTTCTCGCCCGGGCGGATGGTCAGCGTGAAGCCGTCGATCACCGGCTTGGCAGCGCCGTAGCCGAAGCGCACGGCGTCGAAGCGCAGTTCGCCGCGGCTCACCTGCAACTCTGCCGCGCCCGGCTGGTCGTTGATGACGGGCACACGCGACAAGGTGTTCATGCCGTCCTGCACTGTGCCGATGTGCTCGAACAGCGAGGCCATCTCCCACATGATCCAGTGCGAGATGCCATTCAGGCGCAGCGCCATCGCAGTGGCCGCCGCCACCGCGCCAACCCCCACACCGCCTTCCGTCCAGAGCCACAGCGCGGCCCCGGCTGTCGCCAACACCAGGCCCATGCTGAGGCTGTGGATCACGATCTCCAGCCACGTCACCAGCCGCATCTGCTGGTAGGCGGTGCCCATGAACTCCTGCATCGCAGTGCGCACGTAGCCGGACTCGCGGCCCGCGTGCGAGAACAGCTTGACGGTGGCAATGTTGGTGTATGCGTCGGTGATGCGGCCGGTCATCAGCGAGCGAGCGTCGGCCTGGTCCTTGGCCACCTTGCCGAGGCGCGGCACGAAGAACGACAAGGCCAGGATGTAGAGCAGCAACCAGCCCAGGAAGGGCAACACCAGCCGCGCGTCGAAGCCACCCACCACGGCCAGCATGGTGACGAAGTAGATGATGATGAAGACCAGGATGTCGGTCACGATCATCACCGTGTCGCGCACCGCCAGCGACGTCTGCATCACCTTGGCTGCCACGCGGCCGGCGAACTCGTCCTGGTAGAAGGCCAGGCTCTGGCCCAGCATCTGGCGGTGGAAGTTCCAGCGCAGGCGCATCGGGAAGTTGCCGTTCACGGTCTGGTACTTGGCCAGCGCCTGCCAGGCGATCAGCAGCGGGCTGGCCACCAGCACCGCGGCCACTGCCAGCAGGGTGGCGCGCTCCTCGGGCCACCAACGTTCCGGTGACGTGGCCGAGAGGCCATCCACCAACTGGCCGAGAAAGGCGAACAGCAGTGCCTCGAAGGCGCCGATGACCGCGGTGAGCGCCGTCATCACCGCCACGTAGCGTCGCACGCCACGCGTGTTGGCCCAGATGAACGGCCACAGGCCCCTGGGCGCCGGTGGAGGCACGGCGTCGGGGTACGGGTCGATCAGGCGTTCGAAGACGGCGAACAAGGCAAGGTCCTGCGAAATGCGAGTCGGCGAGCGTAGCCGATATGCATGGCCGGAATGGGAATCGTCGCCTTCGGTTGCCATCGGCGCCCACTCCGGGCTGATGCTCACGTCCTCGTTGGCCGCCCCTGCACGATCAAGTCGCCGGGCGCTCGGCCGGCCGGGTTCAGAACACCGGCGGCGGCTCAGTCAGCAGCCAGAGGATGGCCGCGAAGCCTCCCAGGCCGATGGCACCGATGGCATGGCTGCTGAAGGCCAGCCAGGGCCGTGCGCCGGGCTTCAACGCCGCGGCCGCGCCGAAGCCCAGCAGCGACAACGCCACGGCAGCCAACCCGTTGGCAAAGATGCGGCCTGCGACCATGGTCTCGGGCAAGAGAAACAAGGACACGATGCCGATGGCCAGCACCGCCACGGAGGTACGGCGGCAGGCGCTGGCCACACGTTGGCCGCCATCGCCATCGCGCCAGGCCACGAACCGCGAGGGCGGCACCGGCAGTTGGCGGGCTCGGCCCGCCTTGCCCTTGTGGCCGCTGTGCGGCGCCTCGGAACGCTGCTCGCGCCACTCGACCACGCCATGCGCCAGGCTGTGAAGCGCGGACAGCAGCGCCACGCCGGCAAACAGCGCAAACAGGCACAGGGCCGCGAGGCCATTCTGGAAGTCGTCGATGACGGCACCCTCCGGGTTGCGCGGGTCCACACGCACCGGCACGGCGTCACCCGGCTGCAGGCCCTTCTGGCTACCAGCCAGCCCAGTGATCTCGTGGCGCACGCCATCCGGGGTGCGGAAGCTCACCTGCGGCGCTTCGCCCCGCAGCTTGTTGCCGCCGCGCGCGCTTTCGCGCAGCGTCTTCAGCACCGCGCCTTCATAGGTTCCCCGCACCAGCAGTTGCTCGCTGCGCGCCATCACCACAGCCGCCATGTCGACTGCGACCCAGGCCATGCCGGCCCCGAAGAGCGCCAAGCCGGCCGCCACCCCGACATTGCCGCCGCTGCGGGCGCCGCTGAGGCTGCGCCAGAGCCAGGCCACCAGCGCACCCAGCGCCAGGCCAGCGACGATGCCGCCCATCAGCACGAGCGTGGCGCGGGTGGCGAGTTCGTCGGGCATGTGCGCATTGTGGATCAGGCGTTCGAAGGCGACGAACACGGCGAGGTCCTGCCAAAAGCAAGTCGGCGAGGTTTGCCGATATGCGCTGGCGGGATAAGCAACGCCGCTTTCATTCGTTCCCTGCGCATGGGCACCCCCCCAAGATGCAGGCCATGGACACACAACCAACGGCCCCCCTGGAATTGCCCTGCACCGGCCAGACCTTGCGCCTGGCGCTGGAGCGGCGCGATGTGCGGGAACTCACCGAGCTGACCCGGCACCTCCGGGTGGCCGGCTACCGCTTCGACCCGCTGCGCCTGGCCACTGAATTGCTGGCCAGCGGCTGCGCGGGGGTCGACGACGCCTTCGGGCACCGGGTGCCGGTGCATGTGCGCGTGCCCCGCCGCGAAAGCTTCACGCCGCGCGACCAGGCCACCGCGTTCTCGATGTCCTCTTGAACTCAACCCACGAAAGAAAACACCATGAGCATCCTCGCAGTCAACGCCCGCAATCAGTTCCGCGGCAAGGTCAAGGAAATCATCGAGGGGCCGGTGGTCTCCGAAGTCGACGTCGAAACCCCTGCCGGGCTGGTCGTCACCTCGGTGATCACCACCCGCTCGGTTCACGAACTGGGCCTGCGCGTCGGTCGCGACGTGGTGGCGCTGGTCAAGTCGACCGAAGTCTCGATCGCCACCCTCTGAACGAAAGGCAAACACGATGCTCAGCCTCGAGTCGAGCGCCGCCCCGCGGGTGCGTCTGCTCATCGTGCCCGGCCTGCACGGAAGCGGGCCGGATCATTGGCAGAGTTGGATCCAGCGCCAGCACCCCGGGGCGGTTCGCATCCAGCTCGACGACTGGGGCCATGCCGACCTGGGCCGCTGGTCCGCGGCCATCGATGAGGCCTTGCAACACCACCGCGCTGAGGCCTGGGTGGCCGTGGCGCACAGTTTCGGCTGCCTGGCATTGGCGCAGCACGCGGCGCAGGGCGGGCGCGGCATCCAGGGCGCGCTGCTGGCCGCCCC
>CAYJEC010000388.1:0-3980 GCA_964369025.1 uncultured Ideonella sp.
TGATCGTCTCCTCGTTGACGGCAGCCACAGCGGCCACCGGGGAGGACGATCTTGGTGTCGAAGAACGAATAATCTGCGACTTTGAACGAATAAACAGCGACCCACTTTCGGGACTGTTGGCCAAGCGTGGCGCGGCTTTCCGCCCGATCTGATGCTCCGGGCCGTCGGTTGCACTTTGACAACGAACTCGCCTGTTTGAACGAATATTCTGCGATTGCGTTGCAATTTGAACGCATAGACTGCGCCTGTGTTGCACTCCCATTGAGCGGTTGCAATGGCCTCCAGGTCGCCTCAGAAGTCACTTCCAGTTCGTGGCCGCGCACCAGGTGCACTTGAAGGTGTTGCGAGCAAACGCTGGCGCCAACTCGAACGCGTTGCGCAGGCCCTGCGCTCACTGGGCGACACGCCGATGACGCACGCCCGGGCCGAACGACTGGCCCAGCGCTTCGGCGTTCACCGAGCAACGATCTATCGCTACCGCTCACGTCTTGCTCAGATCGACGAGGCCACCGCCATTGCCGGTCGCACACGTGGCTGGAAGCCACTGTCCTCTCGCCTGTCTGCCAAGCAGGAGCAAGGCATCGAAGAGGCCATCAACGTGCTGCGCAAGAAGCATGGGCCTGTCCGCGTGGTCGACCTGGTCGAGGAAGTCGCTGCAAGGTGTCGGTTGCTACGCGTGCCCTGCCCTTCTCGCCCAGCCATCGACCGACGCCTCAAGCGCTCCTCTGGCCTCAAGGTTCATCGCCGTGGCGTCGCGGCGCCCGGCAACGCGGATCCCAAGATCTCTCCCGGCTCCTTCATTGTTCAGAGGCCGCTGGACGTCGTCCAGATCGACCACACGCCGATGGACATCGTCGTGGTCGACGACCTGTATCGCCAGCCCCTGGGCAAGCCCTACCTGACCCTGGCCACCGATGTGGCCACGCGCTGCATCCTCGGCTTTGTGATCTCGTTCGTGCCGCCCGGTGCCGGCACGGTGTCGCTTTGCATGACGCTGATCGTGTCGCCGAAGGCCGCCTGGCTCAAGCAGCTTGGCGTCGTCGGCGACTGGCCGATGGCTGGACTGCCCAAGACTTTGCACCTGGACGGCGCGGCCGAGTTCAAGAGCAAGGCGCTCAAGCGGGGCTGTGGCCAGTACGGCGTCGAGCTGGTCTACCGCGAGCGCACGCACCACGGCGGTCACATCGAGCGGCTGATCGGCACGAAGATGGGCAAGCTCAAGAGCCTGCCGGGCGCCACTGGTGGCTCGCCCAAGGCCCGCCGCTCCTACGACCCCGACAAGCATGCGGCGCTGACCCTGGGCGAACTGGAGGCCTGGTTCGCACAGCAGATCGTGGGCCGATACCACCAAGACCCGCACCGCGGCCTCAAGGGTGGCACGCCTGCCGGGGCCTGGGCGTTGCACCCGGCACCGGGCCTACCACCGGGGCCGCTGAAGCGCTTCCGGATCGCGTTTCTGCCGGCGATCAACCGCACGTTGCGCCGCGACGGCATCGTCTTTGAGCACCTGCGCTACTGGCACC
Source organism: uncultured Ideonella sp. (assembly GCA_964369025.1). GTDB lineage: Bacteria > Pseudomonadota > Gammaproteobacteria > Burkholderiales > Burkholderiaceae_C > Ideonella. The sequence goes on from CAYJEC010000388.1 coordinate 1,524, forward strand.
CGATCTTTTCGCAGTGGCTGGCTCGGCGCGAGCGGCTGACCCTGCACTTCGATCCCCGCAACCTGTCCAAGCTGTACGTGCCTCATGAGGGTGACTTCCTGGAGGTGCCGTTCTCGGACCTGCGCATGCCGGCGGTGAGCCTGTGGGAAGTGCAGGCCGCGACGCGCCACTTGCGCCTGGCCGGGCAGAAGTCCATCAATCCGGCGCTGCTGATCGAAGCCATCGACAAGCAGCGCGAGATCGTGCGCGCCGCGCAGGCCAAGACTCGCAAGATGCGGCGCAAGCAGCAGGTCGCTCATCGGCCTGCCACGGTGGGCATCGACCCGCTGAACGACGCCGCTGCGACCGAGCCGAAGTCCGAGATCGACTGGTCCAAGCCGGCCGTGCCCTTTGAGGGGGAGATTTGGCCCAGCCGTCGCCGCTGACCGAAGATTTTGGGAGGACCGTCATGCCAGTTCATACACACCTCACCGCAGAGGCACGTGTCATCGCTGACCTCGATGACGCGAGGCGGATCGCCCATCTGGCCGAGGATCACTGGATCGACTACCCGCGAGCGCGCCAGGCCCTGCAGGAGCTGGAACGGTTGTTGGGCTGCCCTGAGCGGACCCGCATGCCGGGGCTATTGCTGCACGGTGAGTCCAACATCGGCAAGTCCATGGTCATCCAGAAGTTCCTGCGCGCCCACCCGGCGCGTGAGTTCAACACCGACACCGGATTGCTGCAGGTCGATGTGCTGGCCGTGGAGATGCCTTCGGCGCCGCAGGAGCGGCGTCTGTACGGGCAGCTGCTCATGGCGTTGAACGCGCCCTACCGGCCCGGGGACCGGTTGGCCGCCGTGGAGTACACGGCATTGACGCTGCTACGCAAGGTGGCCCCGCGCATGATCGTCGTCGACGAGGTGCACAACTTGCTGGCCGGCACTGCCCATGAACAGCGCGCGTCGCTGAACCTGCTGAAGTTTCTGTCCAACCAGCTCAAGTGCTCGATCGTCGTGCTCGGCACGCGCGACGCTCTGGCCGCGATGCAGACCGACGCCCAGATCGCCAGCCGATTTCCAGGTTTCGAACTTCCGCGGTGGCAAGAGAACGAAGACTTCCGTGGTTTCCTGGCTGGGTTCGAGCGACAGCTGCCGCTGCGGCAGGCGTCCCGGATCTCAGGGAGCCGCGCCATGGTCAGCGCGATCATGAGTGCCACAAGTGGCATCACGGGGCACATCAGTGAGCTGTTGTCGCGTGCGGCCGAGGCGGCGATACGCTCGAAGAAGGAGTGCATCACCCCGGAACTGCTGCAGTCAGTGATCGGCGCACGCACGTTCGCATGAAGGCCGCTGTCGCGCGGCATACCGGCCTGCCCTTCGTTCCGCAGCCGGCCCCCGATGAGCTTCTAGGCTCATGGCTTTTGCGCGTTGCGCAGCTCTACGGCCTGGGCATAGCGACGCTGTTGAGCCGCCTGGGTGCGCGATCGGCTGGTGACGCTCACCTTCCTCATTGGTTTGCTATTGACGGCAGCACGGTCAGCTTGGATGCCCTGTCCGCAGCGACCCGCTTGCCGCGGGTCGATCTTGCGGCGATGGCACCACCCAGTTGCCGCCCCCGCCGGCCCGAAGAACTCGGGGCCTGCGAGAGCTGCCTGGCGGACGCGACGCACGCTGATCAACCGATCACGTGGAAACGGGCCTGGATGAGCCCATTGGCCGTCGTGTGCAGCGCCCACGGCAGGTGGCTGACGCCGGTGGCGACACGCACGCAGGCAGGCGTTCGTCACGCTGCGGACTTCGGCGGCATCGTTCAGCAGGTCGCGGCGGCGCAGGCTCAGCTCGACAACGAGCCTGCTTGCGCCGGTGATGCACGGTGGTTGCAGGGCCTCTGCACCACGCGGACAGCCGTGCGCTTGCCCTGGGGAAGGACGCCGCCGCACGACTTGATTCGGATCGTGGACGCGGTGGCTCGCGAGGTGATCGCGGCATCGGCCTCAGGTACCGGCCCTCTTGGCCTGCAGGCCGACTGGCGGGAGAGGTCCATCAAGAGCTTTGCATTCGAGCTCGGCAACGCCGAGCGGGTTGGCGTGTCGCTGCCAACACAGCTCCGTCAACGCCAGTGGGTCATGGCCAGAGTGGCCCACGTGTTGCGATGGCCGTCCGAGGAACGGGCGCACTTCCCGTCTTGGTCAGCTGCATCGATCAAGCGGTTGGCATCGACGCGCAACTGGCCCGACGGGGCGCTCGGATGGATCTGTCCCCCAGCGGCCGAGCTTGTCCGGCAGCAAGACTCCTTGCGACGGGAGTTCAGCATCTCGCCCAGGTACTTCAAGGCATGCGCGTCCCTGCTTGATTCGATCCGTTGACCCGGTTAGCTGGCTTGGCTGCGATGCCCCCAACAGGTCGCCATTCGCAGAATATTCGTTCAGAGTCGCAGCTTATTCGTTCAAAGTCGCAGTTATTTCGTTCTTCGACAG
>CAYJEC010000389.1:0-3979 GCA_964369025.1 uncultured Ideonella sp.
CTTCGGCACGGGTTACTCGTCGCTTTCGCGCCTGACCGACCTGCCGATCTCCGAGGTCAAGATCGACCGCTCTTTCGTCAAGAACATGGCCGTCACCCACAAGGGCACCGCGGTGGCGCGGACCATCATCGCGCTGGCGCAGGTGCTGGAACTGCGGGTGATTGCCGAAGGCGTCGAGACGCTCGCGCAGCAGCAGGCCCTGGTCAACGAAGGCTGCGATCTGATGCAGGGCTTTCTGTATTCCCGGCCCGTGCCAGGGGACCAGATTCCCGCCTGGAACCAGCAGCAGATCGTGGCCGGCCAGGGGGGCTGGCAACGAGCCCACGTTCCGACTCGGCCGCGCCGCGATCACGGCACATGAGCACTGCCCCCGCGCAGACCCCGGCGCAGATCGCCAAGGCCGCGCTGCGGCGACTGGCCTTGGCCAAGCAGGAGCCCACGCCGGAGAACTATGCCCAGGCCTGGGCCGAGGAATCCGGCGGGGCACGTGGTGGCGCCGGCTTGCCGCCGAGGGCCAAGGCGGTGATCGAGAAGATCGCCGCACGTCTGTCTGACGATGCGGCGCAGCGCACTGAGTTCATACAGCTGCTGACCCAGGGCCAATGGGACGAGGCCCAGCGCTGGGTCGAGCGCAGCGGCGAGGGCGCGGCCGCCCAGTCGCAGGCATGGGCGCAGCTGATCGAGCGGCTGACCCGTGGCCTGGAACGCGGCGGTAAGCAATGGACCATGGCCCGCAAGAAAGACAGCCTGCGGCGGGTGCTCGATTCCAGCCGCGGTGATCTGTCGCGGATGTTGCACCGGTTGCGCCAGCTCGTCGGCTCGTGGGATACCGACGAACCTGCCGGCACGGCGCCTGGTGCCGACGCCGAATTGCCGGCCGACAACGAGGCTGTGGACAGTGCCGCGGCGGCCACATCCGCACCGGAGGCCGCGGCGTCGCTCTGGCCGCAGGTGGCCCGTTCGCTGCGCGAGACCGTGCAGGCCGCACTGCCCACCGATTCGACGCGTGCCCAGGAACTGGCCGATGTTCTGGCCGGCCTGGCCGACCGCCTGGCCACGGAAGACGCGTCGCCCGCCCTGGTCAGCGAGGTGGACGAGGCCTGCCAGAGCGCACGCCGCCTGTTGGCGCACCGGCACCACCTGCTCGACCAGGTGCACGGCCTCTGCCAGGAACTGGCTGGCGGCCTGGCCGAGTTGGCCGAGGACGACAGCTGGGTCCAGGGTCAGGTGGCCAGCCTTCGCGAGCGGTTGGAGGGCCCGCCCAGCGCACGTGCCGTGCAAGCGGCCACCCAGTTGCTGGCGAATACGCGCACCCGCCAGCATGCGCTGCGGGGCGAGCGTGACCTTGCGCGCCAGACCCTGAAGCAGCTCATTCAGCGCATGCTCAACGAGCTTGGCGAACTGGATCAGCACACCGGCCGCTTCAGTGACGGCATGCTGCGCTACGCCGACACCATTGAACGGGCCGACTCATTGGAGTCGCTGGCAGGCGTGGTGCGTGAGATGGTCGACGAGAGCCGTGCGGTGCATGGCCTGGTCAGCGAGACTCGGGCCCGCTTGAGTGACGAACACCGCCGCGCGTCGGACCTGGAGGGCAAGGTTCGCGAACTGGAGACCGAACTCCGCAGGCTCTCCGACGAAGTGGGCACGGATGCCCTCACACAGGTTGCCAACCGCCGGGGTCTGATGCAGGCCTTCGAGGTCGAACGAGCGCGTATCGAACGCGAGGGCACGCCGCTCGCGGTCGGCTTGCTCGACATCGACAACTTCAAGCGCCTGAACGACACCCTGGGCCATGCCGCAGGCGACGTTGCGCTGGTCACCCTGGCCCAGCGGGTGCGCGATTCGCTGCGCCCGGTGGACGTGGTGGCACGCTTTGGCGGCGAAGAGTTCGTCGTGCTGCTGCCCGGTACACCGGCAGACGAGGCGGCCCAGGTGCTGACGCGACTGCAGCGCCAACTCACCGCCAGCCTGTTCATGCACGACGGCAAAGAGGTTTTCGTCACGTTCTCGGCGGGCGTCACGCCCTACAGGCCAGGCGAACGAGTGGAAGAGGCGCTGGAGCGTGCCGACGAAGCCCTCTACGAAGCCAAGAGGACCGGCAAGAACCGCACCTGCATGGCCTGAGTGGGGTCAGATCGTGGCGCCGCTGCGGCGCGCCGACGGCGGGCTCTACATGCCTCCCGCCCGCCGGAATACCTCGCTCGGACGGTGGCGCGATTGCCCGCCAAATCCGGGGCCAAGGCGCGCGTCCATTTCACTTCTTGATCGTGAGTTCGTCGTGAATCGTGTGTGTGCCCTCAGAAGCGCGCGCAATCTTGATCGCCTCGTCAATCTGCGCCTGGCTGTCGAGCACCCCGATCAGGCGCACATCGCCCTTGACCGTCACGACGGTGACATCGAAGCCCTTGAGTGAATCGTTCTGCTGCAAGGCGGTCTTCACGTGTTCGGTCACATCGATGTCGGAGATATTGCCAAAGGCTGCAGATGCTGCGGGCAGCATGGCCGATCCCTCCGGCGACTTGCTGCAGCCTGCCGCTATCGCCGCAGCCATCGCAACGGCGAGCAGCAGGAATCCAGAGTGCTTGTTCATATGAGGCCCTTCTCCAATGGCAGGGCGGGTATGGGTGTTGAGAATGTGAAGGGCCGGTGCATCGGCTTAACCGCGAACCGGGAGCATGCGCCGCAGCGTGTTGTCGCGGACGACGTAGTGATGGAAAAGCGCTGCGGCTGCGTGCAGGCCGATCAAGAAGTAGCCCACCGTCCCGCCAGCCTCATGGAGTTCTTTCGCCCAATCGGCGACAGACCTGCTCTCGGCGATGAGGTGCGGCAACTGAAGCCCGAAAAACGGGACGACCTTTCCAGCGGCACTGAGGGTCAGCCACCCCATGATTGGCATGCCAATCATCAGCGTGTACAGAGCGATGTGCATCAGCTTCCCGAAGTGGCTTTGCCACCTCGGCGGCTCTGGCTGGATGCGCGGCGCGATGCCGGAGAATTGCGCGCCCAGCCTGACCACCACCAGCACGAGAACGGACAGGCCCAGCATGAAGTGCCAGGCCTTCAAGCCCTCCCGGATGTCGCTGCCCTTCGGGAAGTTGCCGCGCAACTCGATGCATGCATAGACCGAGGCAATGAGCAGCAGCATCAACCAATGCAGCCCAATGGACAACGATCCATAGCGGCCTGCGGTGTTTCGCCAGTTCATCGCTGGCGCCCGGGGACAATCAACGGGGCTTGGAGGTCGGCCGCCATGTGGGAACTTTCAAGTGCCTGCATTCCTGAGCATGGACCGGGTTCGACACCTTCGTCTGTGCTTTGGCGAACACACACTCGGCCACGAGAACCGGTGCGCTGATCTTCGTTGCCGCGCCTGCCCCAGTTGGCCGTGTTGGCCAGCTTCGTGCCGAAAATTCGTTGTGTACCGTGGTACATAACACTTTGTCGTACAGTCGACAACCTGGCAGCGGCTTGCCGCGCTCATCGTTCGCCTTGGAAAGGAAGCCACATGTCTCGCCCCATCGACTTGTGCTTGTTCTTCGTGGCGGCGGCACTGAGCCCCTTCGGCGCCGCCCTGGCCGGTGAAGTGCATGTCGCCGTGGCGGCCAACTTTGTCGGCCCATTGGCCAAGATCCAGCAGGGGTTCACCGCCGTCACGGGCCACACGCTGAAGGTTTCTTCAGGCGCCACCGGCAAGTTCTATGCGCAGATCGTCTCAGGTGCGCCTTTCGAGGTGCTCATCGCCGCCGACGACGAGACCCCGAAGAAGTTGGTGGCAGAGGGCCATGCGGTGACCGGCAGCAACTTCACCTACGCCATCGGCAGGCTGGTGTTGTGGAGCGCGCAGCCCGGCCTGGTGGACGACCAGGGTGCCGTGCTGGCCACGGGCAAGTTCGCCCACCTGGCGATTGCCAATCCAAAGACCGCCCCCTACGGGGCCGCCGGGCTGCAGGTGCTCAAGGCCCGCGGCCTGGTGGAG
>CAYJEC010000390.1:0-3934 GCA_964369025.1 uncultured Ideonella sp.
CTGCGGCAGGCGCAGCGGCCGGTTCCGGTGCGGCAGCCGGCGGCGAGGCGGGCACCGGCAGGGTGGTGCAAGCGGCCAGGCTCAGCAAGAGGCCGGCGGATGAGAGCGAGCGGCCAGCGGGCCGCCAGGACTTCGGTTGACGCATGAAGCAGGGTTCCAGGTCTGAGTTGAGGCACCCGGCGCCGCGCCGCCAGGTCATGCTCAGATTGTGCCTGCGCCCCTTCGATGGGGCGCCCCGGATCTTCCTCGGGGCGCGTGCGGGAATCAGTTCATGCCGCTGGCGCCGTCCCGGCGGGATTCGCGGTGGCCTTCGCGCTTGGCCTCACGCTCGCGCTGCTTGCGCTCCTGGCGATCCTCACGCGGCACCGCCTGTTGCGCTGGCTGGGGAGCCGGCACGGCGCGCGGTGCGGCCTGGCTGTGCAGCTCCGCCGGCTCCCGGCGCTGCATGGGCACCGCAGCGGGTTCGCGTGCCGAGCGCTCTTCACGCTGAATGCGCTCCTCGCGTTGCGGCCGCCCCTCGTGCGGCACCCGCTCTTCGCGCGGGACCGCTTGGGACACCGGCGGGCGCGGCAAGGCCGGGCGGCCCGTTGCGGGTGCCACGGCTGGTGAATCGGCACGGCGCTCCGGCATGGGCCTCGCGGCAGCACCTCGGCCTTCGTCACCGGCCCCGGCTGCGGCCCCGAGACCGCCGCCGTTTTCGGTGGGGCGCTCCGGGCCCGGCCGCGGGCCACGGCCCTCGTCGCCGTTCAACGTGGAGACGCGGGGACGGTCGATGCTGGGGCGTGCCGGCGCTGCCAGGGCACCCGCCGATTGAGGCACCCGGGGCGCCTGCGAGGCATTGGCCGGCACCGGCGGGGCTTCGTGGGTCAGGCCGCGGTCGCTTCGCACGGCACGCATCACCACGTCGTCGGACGGCCTGGCGGCGTTGCCGACCGATTGGCGCTGGGTCAGCACGTCGGACGAGACCACCGTCACGCCGCCTGGCACACCGCGGTTGGTGTACATGACCGGGCGGCCGGGCGCCTCGACGATCTTCTGCTTCACGTGGATGTGGGTGACGTTGACCTGCTGAATGTAGACATTCGAGTGCCGGTACTGCGGGTAGTAGACCTCGCGCGGCGCCAGCGGCACCCAGCCCACCGGCGGGCCACCTCGGCCGCCGCCGATCTGCAGCGACAGGCTCAGGCCGCCGCCACCGATCCAGCCCACCATCGCCGGCGCATACACCGGCCGGCGGACATAGGTGCCCGGCGCCCAGGCCCAGCGGCCACCCCAATGCACCCAACGGCCATAGTGGAACGGCGCAAAGCCCCAAGGCGCGTCGTCGACCCAGGTCCAGCCCCAGGGGCGAACCCAGGCCCAACGGCCAAAGCGGTACGGGGCCCAGCCGACAGCCACCGCGGTCGGATACCAGACAGAGCCGTATTCAGGGTGCTGGCTCCATCGGCCGTGGCCCTCCAGGTCCTCGGCGCCGGTCATCTCGGGCGAAACGGGGCGGCGGGCGGCATAGCGCTGGTCGCGCTGCTCGTCCTTGCGGACCCACTGCTCGAACTCGTCATTGGGCATGCTGGCCCAACTGTAGTGGGTGCGCTGGTCGGCGGGGTCGATCCAGAACTCGGCGCGCTGGCCGGTGCGCACGGTCAGTTGGCTGTCGCGCGATTCGAAATCGATCTCGCCGGTAATCGACGCGGCAAAGCTGCCGCGCTGGCCGCGGTCGACGCGGAACAGGCCGGGCGTGCGCGGCTGGTAACGGCCTTCGGGGGTAGTGAGTTGCAGTTCGCGGGCCACTTCGGGCTCGCGCAGGCTCATCGAGGCGGCGCCGTCGTGCAGCATCAGCTCGATGCGGTCGTCGTCCAGGCGGGCGACTTCCAGGTCGGCGCTTTCGCCCAGGCGAACGGTGGTCGAGCCGATCTGCACTTCCACGCGGGAGTCGCGGTCGGTGGCCAGGCGGTCGCCGGTGGTCACCGGGCGGTTGCGGGTGGCCGTCTGCCACTCGCCCTGCCCGCCTTCCAGCAGCCAGACCTGGCCTTTCATGTCGGCCAGCCGGCCGACGCGCCCCGGCGGGTCGTCCGACGCCTGGGCGCCGAGGGCAAACAAGCCCAGGCTGCAAGCCAGCAAGCCGGCGGCCCAGCCGCGAGATACATGGGAGAAACGATGGTTCATGGTTCAGCCTCCACGCAGCTCAACGCGGCGCGGCCCCTTCCGGCTGACGCCGGGAATGTTGCAAGCTTGTAAACGGCGGGTTCCGCAGCGGCTCAATCGTCGTCCTGCGGGTCCATGTCGGGGAACAGCACGCTCGTGAACCCCAGCTGGGTGAGATCGCGCATGCGTGTGGGGTAGAGGCGGCCGATCAGGTGATCGCACTCATGTTGGACCACCCGTGCGTGAAAACCCTCGGCCAGCCGGTCGATCGGCTGGCCCGCGAGATCCACACCGGTGTAACGGATTCGCCGGTGGCGCGGCACCACGCCCCGCAGGCCGGGCACGGAGAGGCAGCCCTCCCAACCGTCTTCCTCGGCCAGTTGGCCGTCGGCCTCGGGCAGCGGCGTGATCGTGGGATTGATCAGCACGGTCTTCGGCACGGGGGGTGCATCCGGGTAGCGCTCGTTGCGGTCGAAGCCGAAGATCACCAGTTGCAGGTCGACGCCGATCTGCGGCGCCGCCAGCCCGGCGCCCCGGGCGGCGGCCATGGTGTCGAACATGTCCTGCACCAGGGCATGCAGTTCGGGCGTATTGAACGCTTTCACGGGGGGTGCCACCCGCAGCAGGCGGGCATCGCCCATTTTCAGGATCTCGCGAACGGCCATCGGCTTGTCTCGTGCTGGAATGGCGTGGATTATCGGCATCCAGAGGCCAGGAGGCACCGTGACCGGATTTCGGCATGTCGCGCTGATGCGCGGTATCAACGTCGGCAAGGCCAAGCGCATCGCCATGGCAGACCTCCGCGCCCTGGCCGAGGGCCTGGGCTACACCGAGGTGGCCACCTTGCTGAACAGCGGCAACCTGGTGTTCAGCGCCGCCGCCCGCAGTGGGGCCACGGCAGCGGCCCGCATCCAAGCCTGCATCGACAGCGAGTTGGGCGTGGCTTGCAAAGTCACGGTGCTGAGCGCGCCGCAGTGGCAGGCGGTGCTGGACGACAACCCACTGACCGGGATGATGACCGACCCGTCACGACTGCTGGTGGCCGTGTGGCGCGACAGCGCGGGGCGCGAGGCCACCGAGCGGTTCATGCAGCAGGATTGGGCACCGGATGCGGTGGCGTGCGGCCGGCACGCCGCCTACCTGTGGTGCAGCGAGGGCATCCTGGCCAGCCGTGCGGCGGTAGCACTCGACCGGCAGCTGCGCGACGGCATCACCAGCCGCAACTGGGCCACCGCGCTCAAGATCCAGGCCTTGCTGGCGGCGCGATGAGCGAGCCCACCTACTTCACCACGCCGGCCAGGCTGCGCGCCTGGTTCACGAAGCACCACGCCAGCGCCGCCGAGTTGCTGTTGGGCTACTGGAAGGTCGGCAGCGGGCAGGCGAGCGTGACCTGGCCCGAGTCGGTGGACGAGGCCCTGTGCGTGGGCTGGATCGACGGCGTCCGCCGCCGCGTCGATGACGAGCGCTACACGATCCGCTTCACGCCGCGCCGGCCGAGCAGCGTCTGGAGCCGTGTCAACGTACAGCGGGTGGCTGTGCTCACCGCCGAGGGCCGCATGCAGCCGCCGGGCCTGGCGGTTTTCGAGGCACGCGGTGAAGCCCACCAGCACGGCTACACCTACGCCCAGCGCGCCGAGCAATTGCCCGCCGAACTCGCGGCGGTGTTCCGTGCCGAAACACAGGCCTGGGGGTTCTTCGAGCGGCAGCCGCCGGGCTACCAACGCGTCGCCATCCACTGGGTGGCCAGCGCCAAGCAGGAGGCGACGCGCCTCCGGCGGCTGGCCAAGCTGAT
>CAYJEC010000391.1:0-3931 GCA_964369025.1 uncultured Ideonella sp.
GCTGGCCGGCGAGCGCGATCACTTCGAATGGGAGTACCCCTGTCATACCCCCACCACCAAGCGCTGGTTCATCGCTCGGGTTTCGTGCATGAAGGGCGTGCATCCGATGCGCGTGGTGGTGGCACACGACGACATCACCGCCGTGAAGCAGGCGCAGGAGAGTGCCCGGGAGGCGCTGCAGTTCAGCCAAAACTTGATCGACTCGATGCAGGACGGCTTTTCGGTCCTGGATCACACGGGTCGCGCTACCCACGCCAATCCGGCGCTCTGTCGCATGACCGGGTTTTCAGCCGACGAGTTGATCGGCCAAGTAGCCCCGTTCCCCTATTGGCCGCCGGAAGAGTACCAACAAATCGAGGCCGCCTTTCGCAAAACGCTGGTGACCAAGGAGGGCGAGTTCGAGTTGGTCTTCATGCGCAAGAACGGCGAACGGTTTCATGTGGTCGTCGCGGCGTCTGCCTTGTTGGATGAGCAAGGGCAGGCGGCCGCCTACCTGGCCACCGTCAAGGATCACACGCGAATCAAGCGCATGGAAGACGAGATCAAGCGCCAGGCCCTATACGACGCGCTGACCGAACTGCCCAATCGGCGCCTGTTCGAAGATCGCCTGGAGCGAGCGCAAGCCGCTGCCACGCGAGGCAACCGACATGGCGCCGTGGTCCTGATCGACCTCGATGGTTTCAAAGTGATCAACGATGTGCACGGCCACCAGGCGGGTGACCGGTTGTTGGTGGAAGTGGGGCTGCGGCTCAAGGCTTGCGTGCGCGAGGTCGACACCGCCGCGCGCCTTGGTGGCGACGAGTTCGTGGTGATCCTCGACGGACTGAGTGGTGACGAGACCGACGCTATCGAAACAGTTCGGAAGGTCGCCGAAAAGATTCGCGCAGCGTTGGCGCAACCCTACCACCTGACCAGCGAGCACAACCCGGGTTCCGTCCCCCATTCTGTGACCTGCACCGCCAGCATCGGAGTGGCCATGTTCGCGGGCGCGGGCCTTCGAGCGGTCGAGGCATTGCGCGTCGCCGATATGGCCATGTACGAGGCCAAACGATCCGGCGGCAACAAGGTGAAGGCGGCCTAGCGAACGCCCGTCCCGCCAGGCTTCGGGGCGCTGTGGCCTCCTCAGGGGTGGGGTATTCAGCAGCAGACTTGCCGCCGCATCGAGCGAGAAAATTTCCAGGTTGTGCAGCGCTGGTTGTCAGACCGAAAGACGGGCCCTGGGCTCGCGCGGGCAACAGGCCGCTTGATGCCGATTTCTCCCAGACAGGTATGGCCATGAAGTGTTGGATCTTCGCTGCCCTTTTGCTGCTGAGTTCCCCGGGGTTCGCGCAGCCTCTCGCCACGTTGGCCGATGGGCGCAGTGGCGACCTGGAGTTCAATACCTATTCGCCCACGGGTCACAACGCGATCGCAGCGGGCACCTTTGATCGAAAGGCCGTACCGATCCGTGGCCAGTTGTACCTGCCTACCGGGTCTGAAAAGGTGCCCGCCGTGGTCATCGGCCACACGGTCGGCGGCGTCCAACCCTTTCTCGTGACGAGATGGGTCAAGGCGCTCAACGAGGCAGGCATCGCGGCTTTCGTGGTCGATTCCTTTGGGCCGCGTCGAATGTTCAACATGTGGTCCCAGGGGCGCACGGAATTCAATGGCGCCTTCCTGATCGCCGACGCCTTCAAGGCACTCGAACTATTGGCCACGCATCCGCGCTTGGATGCCAGCCGCATCGGCTTTCTGGGCTTCTCGATGGGGGGGTTCACGGCCCAATACATCATCCATGAGAAGTTCCGGCGCTCGGTGCTCGGGGATTCGCCTGTTCGCTTCGCGGTCGGGATTGGCCACTACCCGGGCTGCCAATACAACTTCTTTGAAGAAGAGGCCAGCAAGACACCGCTGCAACTCTTCCTGGGCGAAAAGGACGACTGGCTACCGGCCGAGCACTGCCTGCGCTATGCCGAATTCCTGAAGGGGCGCGGCTATGCGATCAACGTCAAGACCTACGCGGGCGCCTCGCATGGCTACGACCAGGATGATCCCATCAAGACGGTGCCGGATGCCAGCAGCAGCGCCGACTGCGACCCACTCCTGATCAATCTGGACAAGCCCTTGGCGCCGGTTCGATTGCGTGATGGCAGCGCGCTCAGTTCGGACACCGAATTGCGCGCCGTCGTCGGCGCGGTCTACAAGTGGGCTCGGTCATGCTCCTCGAAAGGCCCGTCCGCCGGCATCTCCCCGGGGCAGGGCGATCGGCGTGACGATGCCGTGCGTGACACCCTGGTCGTCCTGGGGGAACGCTTCAAGCTCAGGCCCTGAGGCTTCCTCCGCAGGACCGGACATTGGCTCACCACCCGCGTGCTTGCTGCGGCGAAGGTACGTGGTCGCTCAGCAGTCTGTCACGATCGACCACTCATGGCCGAATGCGGCCTCTCGCGGCAACGTCAAGGCCATTGCCGCCGCTCTCACCTCAACCCCGGCCCTGGCTGCGCGCCAGGCGCAGCCCCCAGGACACCGCCGCCGTGCCCCAGCAATGGGCTGCGAGGAGGCTGAGGCCACCCGCGGCGAGCGGCACCACCGGGGCAGCCACCGCGCAGACCGTGCCGAGATACCAGACACCGAAGAGCACCGCATTCCAGCGGTCCACGCGGCCACGCTCGGCGCGGTTGACCAGCATCATCGTCAGCGCCCCGGCCGCGCCGACTGCCAGCGCCTGCAAGGGCGCTGCACCCAGCCGCGCGGCCTGCGGTCCGGCCTGGGCGACCAGCACCACGCTGGCTGCGGCCACCCACTGCAGCAGGGAACCCAGCGCGCAGACCAGCAAGGCCAGGCGGGCCCAGCCACGCGTGGCCACCTGGCTGTCGACCAGCATCAGCGCGAAGCGGCCAGAGACAAAGGCGAAACCGGCTGCCGCCAGCGCCAAGCCGGTCCCGGCGAGCGGCGCCGACAGGTGGAAACCGGCCACGGCCAGCACCCAGCCCGCCACGATGGCAACCACAGGCGCCGCCAGGGCGCGTGCCGCCAGCGGGGGCACCTCCAGCCAGCGCGGGCCTTGCGTGAACAGCAGCCCCGCAGCGAACAACGGCGTGGCACCGAAGGCAAACCACAGCGACTGAGCCGTCGACGGGTTCACCGCCCAGGGCAACGCCACGCCGGCGGCGCGGGCCAGAACGCAAGCCGCCCACCAGAGCCACCCGGCAGCCCAGAGTGCGCCGCCGGCTGCGAAGGCCAGACGACGTGGCGACGCCAGCAGTTGGGCCAGGCGCCAGCCTGCGGTGGCGCCGGGCTGCGGCCGTCGGCCGCCAAAGGTGCCGGACGGCATGCCGGCGGGTGCGGGTTGGTAGCTGATCATGGTGGTCAAACCTAGGGCAAACCCTTGAAGGCTAAACCACGACCGAGGCCGCCATGTTGCGCTGCATCAAATCCACCGCGCCGGGTGCCCCTTTTCAGGCCAGCGCCGCCGCATGGTGGGCCAGGTGGTCGTCGATGACGCTGGCGATGAAGTAGTAGCCGTGATCGCTGCCGTCGTGCCGGCGCAGCGTCAATGGCTGGCCGACGCTGGCACACGCCGCCTCCAACGCCTCGGGGTGCAACTGCTCGGCGAGAAACTTGTCCGCCAGGCCCTGGTCGACCAGGATGCCGCCAGGATACGGCGCACGGATCTGGGCGGCCATCAGCGCGCTGGCGTCGTGCGCAGCCCAGGTGGCCTCGTCGAAGCCCAGGTAGCCGGTGAAAGCCCGGTGGCCCCAGGGGCAGCGGGTGGGCGCGCAGATCGGCGCCAGCGCCGAGACGCTGCGAAACCGGCCGGGGTGGCGCAGTGCGAGCGTCAGCGCCCCATGGCCGCCCATCGAGTGGCCGCAGATGCCGAGGCGGTCAGGGATGAGCGGATGCGCTTCGGTGACACCGGGCAGCAATTCGTCCAGAAGGTAGCTTTCCATGC
>CAYJEC010000392.1:0-3925 GCA_964369025.1 uncultured Ideonella sp.
CACCCAGGCTGCCCGGGCCGGCCGACTCATGCCCCAGGCCGATGGCATGGTGCAGGCGGTGGAAACTCGGCCCGACCAGCAACCGCTCGCCCAACCAGCCGAAAGACAGGCGCAGGTTGGCGTGCGACAGGTTCTCCACCAGCTGTGAGCAGGCCACCAGGGCCACGAACTGCCCCGGCGCGACGCCGATGGTGCGCGCCAGCAGCACGAACAGGCAGTCGCGGATCAGGTCGTCCAGCAGGTGATTGCGGCTGTCCGTCCACATCGTCATGTGGCGCTGGCTGTGGTGCAGGGCATGCAATGCCCACCACCAGCCGAAGCGGTGCTGGGCGCGGTGCAGCAGATAGTCGGCGAAATCGAACACCACCAGGTAGGCGAGGAAGCCGGCCAATGCGGTGTCGGTGATGCCCGGCAGCCACGGTGCGATGGCCTGGTCGAGGTGCCAGCCATCCAGGCCTTGCACGGCCAGCCAGCCGAACAGGCCGTTCCATGCCGGCTCCACGGCGAAGAACAGCAGCATGCGGAAGAGCCCGAGGCGGTGGATCGCCGTGTAGAGAACATCGGTGGCCACGGCAAAGCGGCGTGCACGGCGCTCCTCGGGTTCGGACGGCAAGGCCTCGACTGGGCGAACCCGTTCCAGCGGCCCGAGCACCACCAGCATCAGCATGATCTGAAGCAAGCCCACCAGTAGCCAGCCGGTGGCCGCGTAGGCGTCCTCCAGCACATTGGCCGCGCCCAGTGCAAACAGCAGGGGTTGGATCAGACCCTCGAAGAGCGCCTGCTGGGCGTGACCAAAGAGGGCCGCGAGCGTGTCCATTCAGGTTCAGTGCGCCACCGGAGCGGTGGCGAATGCCGAGCGGTAGTCCGGGTGCTCACGCAAGGTAGCGAAACACAGGCCGCGGGACTTGAGCCCTGCGACCAGAGGCTCCAGCACGGCCGGCGCCCAGGCGTCCTGGCGCGACCAGATGCCCAGGTGGGCCAGCAGGATGTCGCCGGCCTTCACGTTCTTCAGGGCCTGGTCCAGGAGCCTGGCGTTGGGGTAGCGGTCGCTGGGCAACTCGTCGCCCAGGAAACCGGCCGGCGCCCAACCAACGTGCGCGTAGCCGCAGCTGCGCGCCGCCGCCAACAGGTTGGGCGAGGTCTTGCCACCGGGGGCCCGAAACAGCGGCGCCATCGGCGCACCGGTCATGGCCGTGAAACGCGCGGCGCTGCGCTGCAATTCTGCGCAGTAGTCGGCCGCCGACCAATCGAGCAAGCGTCCCGCCTGGGGCCCGAACCCGGGCTTGACGGCCAGACGGCCGCCTGGCCGGTCGCCCTGCCAGATCACGTGGTCGTAGGTATGGCTGCCGAACGCGTGACCCTCGGCAACGCGGGCTTTCCACCACGGTGCCCAGCGGTCGTCCAGGCTGCTGCCGCCGTCCTGGGTACGTTCATTGGCAAGGAAGAAGGTGGCCTGGACCTGTTGGCGCTGCAAGACCTCGGCCACCAGCGGGGCCACGCCCATGTGGCCGGTGTCGAAGGTCAGGTAGACCGGTTTGTCGCAGGCCGGCGCGGCAAGCGAAGCGCCGGCCGACAGCGCCAACGCCAACAGGGCCCACCACTCACTGGCGCGGCGCATGGTCGAGCGTCCAGACACCGTGCGGCGAGCGCCCCACCGCCACCTGCCGCACCACCTGCCGCGTCTCCAGGTCGACCACGCTGAGCTTGCGTGCCCAGCGCGAGCTGATGAGCAGGGTCTTGCCGTCGGCGGTGACCTCCAGGCAATCGGGGCCGCCCGGGCCGGGCACCTCGGCCACCACCGAAAGCGTCTGGGTGTCGATCAGGCTGACGGTGTTGGCCACCCGGTTGCTGACGAACACATGGCGCTTGTCGCCGCGGGCCCTGAAGGCATGCGCGCCCTCGCCGGTCTCGATGCGCTTGACCAGCCGCGCCGGGCCGCTGGACACATCGTAGGCCTCGACGAAGCGGTCTCCGGTCAGGCCAACCAGCAGCAGCCTGTCGTCGGCCGTCAGGTAGACATCCGCCGGCAGCTTGCCGGTCTTCACGCGCCAGCGGATCGCCTGCGTGGCCAGGTCGATGGCGACCAGCTCGTCGCTGTCCTGCATGGTGGCGTAGACCACGCTGCTCTTGCTGTCGATCCATTGGTGGCTGGGCGTCTGGCCGGTGGCGATGCGCTTGACCAGTTGCAGCGGCTGGGCTTCGTTGGCCGGCTGCCAGCGGTAGATGTCCACATGGTTGAGGCGGTTCGCCAGCGTGACGAACCACTTCATGTCCGGTGAAAAGCGCAGCTGGTACGGGTCGAGGATGTCGGGGATGGTGCGCTGGACCTTGGCGCTCACCGGGTCGATGAAGGTCAGCGTGTCACCCACCGCATTGGCCACCAGCAGCGACTTCTCGTCCGGGGTCAGATACAGGTGGTGCGGCTCCTTGCCGACCGGGATGCGGTTGCGCTCGACATAGCTGACCGGGTCGATCACGCTGACGGTGGCGTCGAGCGAGTTCAACACGAAGATGGGCCGCAGCGGTTTGGCCGGAGCAGGCGCCCTGGTGGCACCCTGGGCCCAGCCAGAGGAGACACCGGCAAGCAGGGCCAGCACCGGCAAGGCGCACCGCGCGAATAGAGAAATCGACAGGTTCACAGGGTTCGGGCCAGGGGCAAGGCGCAAGCGCAATCCACCAGTGTAGGCGGCGCGTAGCAGCGCCCCGCCCCCTGGGTACCGTGCCGGGTTGTTCCGGCACAAAAGCGGGATCAATCGTCGTCGCCGCCCAACACCGCACCCAGCAAGCCACCCCCGGCAAAACCACCCAGCACCGAGCCCTCTTCACGCGAGCCGCCGGTTTGCGGCGCGGCGGCGAACACACGGCTGGCCAGACGCGAGAAAGGCAGGCTCTGCAGCCAGATCGTGCCGGGGCCGCTCATCTTGGCGAAGAACAGGCCCTCGCCGCCAAACAGCGCCGTCTTGATCTTGCCGACGTACTGGATCTCGAAGTTCACGTTGGGTGTGTAGGCCACGACACAACCGGTGTCGACCATCAGGGTCTGGCCGGCCTGCAGTTCACGCTTGACCACCGTGCCGCCCGCATGCACAAAGGCCAGGCCGTCGCCCTCGAGCTTCTGCATGATGAAGCCCTCGCCCCCGAAGAACCCCACCGACAGCTTCTGCTGGAAATGCAGACCGATGGACACGCCCCGCGCGGCGCACAGGAAGGCGTCCTTCTGGCAGATGATCATGCCGCCCAACAGGCGCAGATCCATCGGGATGATCTTGCCCGGATAGGGCGCGGCAAAGGCCACGCGCTGCTTGGCACCACCCTGGTTGGTGTAGACGGTGGTGAACAGCGACTCGCCAGTGATCAGCCGCTTGCCGGCCCCCAGCAGTTTGCCGAACAGGCCGCCGGACTGCTTTGAGCCGTCGCCGAAGATCGTGTCCATCCCGATCGCGGCGTCCATGTAGAACAGGCTGCCGGCTTCGCCGACGGCGGCTTCGCCGGGGTCGAGTTCGACCTCGACGAACTGCATCTCCGAACCCTTGATTTCGTAGTCGACAACATCCATGCCCATGGCTTGCTCCTTTGCCCTTGCATCGGGGTGGGCCGGCCGCCAGGCGGCTCGGCAAAGGCGCGAATGGTACCGAAACTGCGGCGTCTGGCCGCCGCTCTCAGGTTGCCGGGACCGCAGAGGCCTGGCAGGTGGCGCTGGCCGGCCGGGCCAGGCCGCCGAAGCATGTCTGCAGGAGCATCGCGATGATCTGTTCGTCGCTGAAGCGGCCGCCTGCCTTCATCACGCCCAGCACCGGGTCGCAGGCGCGTGCGAACAAGGTGTAGAGGATCAATTCGGGCGGAAGCGCCGGGTCCAGGTCGGCCGCGGCCTGGGCATCGGTGATCCAGTCGCCGAGTTTGTCGCTGACCTCCATCAGGCGGTCCA
>CAYJEC010000393.1:0-3917 GCA_964369025.1 uncultured Ideonella sp.
TGCGAGGACCGGTACGTGAACCCCGCCTGCGCACCGGATTACCTGTCGCAGGACTTCACCACGACCACGCCCACGCACTACCTGTTCGAGGCCACCGCCTTGTGGCGTGCCCAGTATTCGATCGAATCCGCCCGGCCGACGAAGCAAGAGGCCAAGCTGCTGGGCATCGCCGCCACCGAGCCTTGCCTGATCATCGTGCGCCGCACCTTCACCACCGACAGCGCCATCACGCTGGCGCGCCTCGTCCACCCTGGCACGCTGTACGGGATCGAGGGGCAGTTCACGCCATGATCCACCTCGTCGATTCGAACCTGGTCGCGCCACAGCCCTGGCGCAACGGCGGCGGGCAGACGCGCGAGCTGCTGGCCTGGCCGGCAGGTGGCGATTGGCAGCTCCGCGTCAGTGTGGCCGACATCGACCGCGACGGGCCGTTCTCTGCCTTCCCCGGCGTGCAGCGCTGGTTCGCGGTGCTCAGCGGCGCGGGCGTGCAGCTGGGTCTGGCCGATGGCGGCAGGGCCGTCACCCCGATGAGCCCACCGCTGGCCTTCGACGGGGCGGAGGCACCGGGCTGCCGCCTGCTCGATGGCCCAACGCGTGATTTGAACCTGATGGCCCGGCAGACGGCGGGCCGCGCCATGATGGCCGCCGATGCCTGGGGCGAGCCTCTGCGTGCGGGCGCCCGCTGGCGAGGGGTGTTCACGGCGGTGCCCGGCCGGCTTCTCTGCGGCGACGCACCGGTGGCCGCGCCGGCCTTTGCGCTGGCCTGGTCCGACGACGACACCCTTCCCTGGCAGTTCGTTCCGGCCGAGCACGGGCGCAGCTGGTGGCTGACACTGGAGGATGCCGAATGAATGCCGGCCTGCGCCTCTGGCGCCACGGCCGCCTGGCCACGATGACGAGTGGCATCCCCTGGGGCTGGGTCGACGATGGCGCCCTGCTGTGCCGCGGCGACACCCTCGCCTGGGTGGGCCCAGAGGCCGAGCTGCCGGCCGCCCTGGCGCGCTTTGGCGCCCCGGATGCAGAGCACGATCTGCAGGGCCGGGTGGTGACGCCCGGCCTGATTGACGCCCACACCCACCTGGTCTACGGCGGCCACCGTGCCCGCGAGTTCGAGCTGCGCCTGCAGGGTGCCAGCTACGAGGAGATTGCCCGGGCCGGCGGTGGCATTCGCTCCACGGTGGCGGCCACCCGCGCGGCCAGCGATGCGGGCCTGCTCGCCGGGGCCATCACCCGCGCCAGCGCTCTGCTGGACGGGGGTGTGACCACCATCGAAATCAAATCCGGCTACGGCCTGTCGATCGACCACGAGGCGCGCTGCCTGCGTGCGGCGCGCCGCGTCGGCGATGCCTTGCCGATGACCGTTCGAACCACCTCGCTGGCCGCTCATGCGCTGCCGCCGGAGTTCGAGGGCCGGGCCGACGACTACATCGACGCCGTCTGCAGCTGGCTGCCGCAGTGGCATGCCGAGGGCCTGGTCGACGCAGTGGACGGCTTTTGCGAACGCATTGCCTTCAGCCCGGCGCAGATCGAGCGCGTGTTTCAAACCGCGCGGGGATTGGGCCTGCCGGTGAAGCTGCATGCCGAGCAGTTGAGCGACAGCGGCGGCGCCGCACTGGCCGCCCGCCATGCGGCGCTGAGCGCGGATCATCTGGAGTTCCTGAGCGCCGACGGCATCGCCGCGATGGCCGCCTCGGGCACCGTGGCCATGCTGCTGCCCGGCGCGTACTACTTCCTGCGCGAGACCACCCTGCCGCCTATCGCGGCACTGCGCGCCGCCGGCGTGCCGATGGCCATCGCCACCGACCACAACCCGGGCACCTCACCCACGCTCTCCCTGCTGCTGATGCTCAACATGGCCTGTACCTTGTTCCGCCTGGCGCCCGAGGAGGCGATGGCCGGTGTCACGCGGCATGCCGCGCAGGCGCTGGGACTGGGTGGCAGCCACGGGCAGTTGCGTGCCGGCTTCCGGGCCGATTTCGCGATTTGGGATGTGGACCATCCGAACGAACTGGCCTACCGTTTCGGCCACAACCCCTGCCACGGCGTGGTGTCGGGCGGGCAGGCCGTGACGCTGGCGAGATGAGCATGAACCACCCGATCATCGAGACCCCCACCCACCGGCTGCTGCGCGGCACGCGGCCGCTGCTGGTGAGCCTGCCGCACGTGGGCCGGCACATCCCCGATGCGCTGCGCCCGCACTACACTGAACGCGCGATGGCGGTGGAAGACACCGACTGGCACCTCGACCGGCTCTATGCCTTCGCGCAGGATCTGGGCGCCAGCCTACTGATCCCCGTGCACTCGCGCTACGTGATTGACCTGAACCGGCCGCCCGAGAACACGCCGATGTACGCCGGCGCCAACAACACTGAGTTGTGCCCGACGCGCTTCTTCACCGGCGAGGCGCTGTACCGCGAGGGCTGCGTGCCCACGCCGGCGCAGGTGGACGAACGGCGCAAGACCTACTGGCAGCCCTACCACGACGCGTTGAGCGCCGAGCTCGGCAGGCTGAAGGCCGAGCACGGGCACGCGGTGCTGTTCGACGGCCACAGCATCAAATCCGAGCTGCCTTGGCTGTTCGACGGCAAGCTGCCGGACCTCAACCTGGGCACGGCCGAGGGGGCGAGTTGTGCGGGGTCGCTGCGCGCCGCACTGTCGGCCGTGTTGCGGGGCCAGTCGTCGTTCACCCAGGTGATCGACGGCCGCTTCAAGGGGGGCCACATCACCCGACGCTACGGCCAACCGGGCCAAGGCATGCACGCTGTTCAGCTGGAGATGTGCTGGTCCACCTACATGGCCGAGGCAGCGCCCTATGAGATCGACCCCGTGCGGGCCGAGCGACTTGCGCCGGTGCTGAGGGCACTGCTCAGCACGGCACTTGGCTGGAGGCCGGATCGATGAGCATGGCACAAACCCTCTGGGCGCCTCGCGCGTGGCTGCCGGGTGGCTGGCGCGACGCGGTGCTGCTGCAGGTCGACGCCCAGGGTCGCTGGCTGTCGGTGCTGCCGGACACAACGGCGCCCGATCACGCCACCCGCCTGGCCGGCCCGGTGCTGCCCGGCCTGGTGGACGCGCACGGCCACGCCTTCCAGCGCGCATTCGCCGGCCTGGCCGAGCGACGCGAATCGGCCGACGACGATTTCTGGAGCTGGCGCGACCGCATGTACCGTGTTGCCAATGCGGTGGACCCAGCCATGCTGCGGGCCATCGCCGCGCAGTTGTACGGTGAGTTGCTGCGGGGCGGCTACACCCAGGTCTGCGAGTTTCACTACGTGCAGCACCAGCCCGATGGCACGGCCTATGCCGACCGGCTGGCGATGAGCCAGGCGCTGGTGGACGCAGCCAGCGAGACTGGCATCGGCCTCACACTGCTGCCAGTGCTCTACGAGCGTGCCGGTTTCACCCAGCCCGCGCTGCGGCCGGATCAACGGCGCTTTCACCTGGATGCCGAAGGCGTCTGGGCGGTGCAGCAAGCGGTGCAGGCCCAGAGCCATGCGCGCCTGAATGCCGGTGTGGCCATCCATTCGCTGCGCGCCGCGCGGCCCGAATCCATCCACCGCCTGCGCCAGTTGGCCGAGGGCCTGGACGGCCCCATCCACATCCACGTGGCCGAGCAACCTGCCGAGGTGCATGATTGCCTGGCACACACCGGCTTGCGGCCTGTCGAGTGGCTGGGCCAGCAGGATCTGCTGGATGCGCGCTGGCAGCTTGTGCACGCCACCCATGTGAACAGCGCGGAGATCCTGGCCGTGGCGCACGCGGGCAGCACCGCGGTGATCTGCCCCAGCACCGAGGCCAACCTGGGCGACGGCCTGACCGACCTGCCAGCATGGCTGCAACACCGCGCCGTGCTGTCCATCGGCTCGGACAGCCACATGGCGCGCAGCTGGGTGGACGAGCTGCGCTGGCTGGAATAC
>CAYJEC010000394.1:0-3915 GCA_964369025.1 uncultured Ideonella sp.
CTGAGCGAGGGGCCGATCACCGTCGCCTGAACCACCCAGATCCCACGCGCGAACTGCGCCGTGTGAGCGTGCAGCTGTTGGCCGTCCGGCCGTTGGCCACCGAGGCGCCACCGGCCAGCCTCAGCCTGCGGCGTGGTGCCGGCCAGAGACCAAGCTTCGGGCCGCAAGTCGGCGCCCGCGGCCAAGTTGCGCGATGTGGCTTCACGCAGAGCACGGAGCGCCGACGCCACGCCGGCGGGATCGGGGATCTCGCTGGCGGCCACCGCATAGGTGCTGCCTCCAGCCTCGCAGGACTGCAGGGCCAATGTGACGGTTCGACCGGCCAGCAGCACTGGCCGCGCCACGCTGACAGGCCGGCAGGGAAACAGCGCCGTCATCTGCGGCCCCGGCACCGCCACCTCGCGCCAATTCAACGACGGTACGCAGCCTGACACCACCAAGCAACCCAGCGCGCAGACGACCCCGAAACGCCATGCCCGGTGTCGGCGTCGTGGGCTGCTCCAAAGGCGTGGCATCGCACAATTATCCCGGCTCGGCGAGGCATGCTGATCCGCGCACGATTTCACGCTTTGCCTGACCAAGGGGGCCTTCCCCCCACACTCTGCAGGATGGACGCCCCGGAAACAATCGGTCACCATTCAAGCAACAAATTCACAGCTTCGTGCCACACCGAATCCTCGGCGGCCGGTTCCGTGATGCCCAACGCTGCCCCCATGAACGCCCCCGATCGCTTTCGCCCTGCCATGCACCACCCCGTCTCTTCCTGGCCCCCAGTGGGACAGGAAGAACACTACAGGGCGCTGCTGGCTCAGATCGGCAGTGAAGTTGGCGCGTCCTTGTCGACTGCGCTGGAGCGGGTCAACGCCTTGGCCACCACCGGCAAGATTGACCGGCCGGCTCTGCGCGCCTTGCGCGACGAGATCGAATTGGCCCGCCGCGTCGGCATGATGGGCCAGCAACTGGCCCGCTTCGCCTCTGGGCGCATTCGCCAGTCGCCCGAGACCTTGAGCCTCACTCAGATGGCACGCGACGTGCTGATGCAGCGGGGTCGGGAAATCGGTGCCCGCGCGATCGACATGCGCCAGGCCCTTCGGCCGGTGGATGTGATCGCCGACGCAACACTGCTGCACTCCCTGCTGCAGGCGTTGGTCGACTGGGTGCTGGAGCATGCCCAGGCAAACCTCGAGTTCCGTATCGACCTGGCCCCTTGGCCGCCCCGTGCACGCCTCAGCTGCCACTTCAGCAATCAGAAGCCGTCATTGGCAGACAGCCGGGTTGTGGCCCGCAACGACGCGGAGCCGATGGCTTCGGCGCTGGACACCATGAGCTGGCGCCTGGTTCAGCAGATCGCCTGGGCCCTGAAGCTGGAACTCGAACGCTCGGACACACCGGATGGCCGCATCGCCGTGACGATCGAGTTCCCTCAGACGGTGAGCGAAGAACTGGAGGGTGTCACCGCAGTCGAAATCGACCAGGGTTTCGGCGTCTCGGACAACTCCAAGCCCCTGGCCGGTAGCCAGGTCCTGGTGCTGGCCGTCCGGCGCGACCTGCGCACCGACATCCGCGAGGCCACCCGGCACATGGGCCTCGTGGTTGACTTCGTCAACTCGGTGGACGAGGCCGAGGAGTTCTGCCGCGAGTCGTTGCCGCAGGCCATCATTTACGAATCAGCGCTATCGGGGCAACGCTTCGATGCGTTGCGCCGGAGCGTGGAGCACGAGTTGCCGGGCTTCGTCTTCATCGAGATTGCCGAAGAGGGCAACAGCTTCGTGTTGTCCAACCACGGCGACCGGGAGCACGCCACGGTGGGCCGAGACGCCGTGCTGGCGTCACTGCCCTCGGCGCTGATCTTCGAGTTGTCGAAGTCGATGTAGGCTACCTCCCGAAGACCTTGCTGAGAATGTCGCTGCCTGTGCCGATCGGGTCTTTGCGGATCTTCTTCTCCTCCTCGCCAATCATCCAGTAGAGCCCGTCCAGCGCCTTGCGCGTGACATAGCTCTGGATGTTGGCATCCTCCTTCTTCACCAGCCCCAGGCCACTGGCCTTTCCGGCGACCGCGTTGTACTTGTCGGCCAGAGAGACCTTCTCGGTTGCGGTGGTCACGATGGGCAGGAATCGCTCACCCAGCGGGGCGCGAGTCTTGGTGGAGAAGTATTGGGTCACCGAGGTGTCGTTGCCGCGCACGATCTTGACGGCATCGGCCACGCTGAGGGACTTCACCGCGTCAAGCAGCAGTGCCTTGGCCTCAGGCACCGCCGCTTCGGCGGCGCGGTTCATCGCCATCACCAGTTCATCCACCCGTTTTTGCTGGCCGGTGAACTTCAACAGCTTGGCGGCGTCGTTCAAGAAGCCTGGCAAAGGGATCATCACCTTGGGATTCTTCAGGAACCCATCGGTCTGCCCCAGCAGGCCCACGGCGGCCACGGCACCGCGTTCCAGCGCGGTCTTGACCCCGAGTGAAGCGTCGCCCTCGCTGAGAAGGCCACCCAGCGCGGCGTGCGCCGCCGGAGAATGGGCCCAACCCCAGACCAGCAGGCTTCCGCCAGCGGTCGTAAACTGCCTACGCTTCATTCAATGACCTCCATGAATCCAGAACGCCGACGTCATCTTGCGCTTTCGCTTGGCCTGCTGGCAACCATGCCCGTGGCCTCGCTGGGATTGGCCGGGTGTTCGCGGCGCGAAAGCGCGCCGGATGTCACCTACACGTTGCTGAACGGTGCCACGGACACGCTCAAGGCCCAGCAGGGCAAGGTGGTGCTGGTGAACTTCTGGGCCACGAGTTGCACCACCTGCGTGAAGGAGATGCCGGAAATCGTCGCCACCCACGAGAAGTTCAAGGCGCGCGGCTACAACACCGTGGCGGTGGCGATGAGCTACGACCCGCCGGCCTACGTGGCCAGCTTCGCCGAGACCCGCAAGCTGCCCTTCGGCGTGGCGATCGACAACACTGGTGCCGTGGCGCAGGCCTTCGGTGATGTGCGGCTGACACCGACCACCTTCCTGCTCGACAAGCGTGGCGGCATCGTCAAGAAGTATGTCGGTGCACCGGACTTCGCAGCCCTCCATGGGCTCATCGAAGAGTTGCTGAACACCGCCTGATCAGGCAACCCCGGCCTGCGCCGCCTGCTTGTCGGCGTGGTAGCTCGAGCGCACCATCGCGCCGACTGCGGCGTGGCTGAAGCCCATCTTCTGCGCCTCGGCCTCGAACATCCTGAACGTGTCCGGGTGCACGTAGCGGCGCACCGGCAGGTGGTGGCCCGAAGGTGCCAGGTACTGGCCCACGGTGAGCATCTCCACCCCGTGATTGCGCAGATCCTGCATGACGACCAGGATCTCTTCGTCAGTCTCGCCGAGCCCCACCATCAACCCGCTCTTGGTGGGCACGTCGGGCACCGCAGCCTTGAAGCGCTTGAGCAGATCCAGGCTGTACTGGTAGTCCGATCCCGGGCGCGCCTCCTTGTACAGGCGCGGCACCGTTTCCAGGTTGTGGTTCATGACATCCGGAGGGGCGGCCTTCAGGATCTCCAGCGCGCGGTCCATGCGGCCTCGGAAATCGGGCGTCAGGATCTCGATGCGGGTGGCCGGGGACTGCTCCCGCACCTGGCGGATGCAGTCGACGAAGTGGCCTGCGCCGCCGTCACGCAGGTCGTCGCGGTCGACACTGGTGATCACCACGTACTTCAGCTTCAGCGCGGCAATGGTCTTGGCCAGGTTGGCCGGCTCGTCCACATCCAGCGGGTCGGGCCGGCCGTGGCCCACGTCGCAGAAGGGGCAGCGTCGGGTGCACTTGTCGCCCATGATCATGAAGGTGGCCGTGCCGTGCCCGAAGCACTCGCCGATGTTCGGGCAGGAAGCCTCCTCGCACACCGTGTGCAGCTTGTGCTCGCGCAGGATCTGCTTGATCTCGTAGAAGCG
>CAYJEC010000395.1:0-3893 GCA_964369025.1 uncultured Ideonella sp.
TGCCGCGCTTCAGGTCCATCGGGTTCATGCCGGCGGCCACGTACTTCATGCCTTCGCGCACGATGGCCTGGGCCAGCACGGTGGCGGTGGTGGTGCCGTCGCCGGCCAGGTCGCTGGTCTTGGAAGCGACTTCCTTGACCATCTGCGCGCCCATGTTCTGGAGCTTGTCCTTGAGCTCGATTTCCTTGGCCACCGAGACACCGTCCTTGGTGACGGTGGGGGCGCCGAACGAGCGCTCGAGCACCACGTTGCGGCCCTTGGGGCCTAGAGTGACCTTGACCGCGTTGGCCAGGATGTTCACGCCTTCGACCATGCGGTGACGGGCGTCTGCGCCAAAGATGACGTCTTTTGCTGCCATGTTGGATTCTCCGAATTCAGTTCAAAGGGATGCGGATCGAGTTACTTCTCGACCACGGCAAACAGGTCGTCTTCCTTCATGACCAGCAACTCTTCGCCATCGACCTTGACGGTCTGGCCCGAGTACTTGCCGAAGAGGACGCGGTCACCGACCTTGATGTTCAGGGCCACGAAATCGCCCTTGTCGTTGCGCTTGCCCGGGCCGACGGCCAGGACTTCGCCCTGGTCCGGCTTCTCGGCGGCGTTGTCGGGGATGACGATGCCGGAGGCGGTCTTGGTTTCCTGTTCCAGGCGCTTGACGATCACGCGATCGTGCAACGGACGAAGTTTCATTGCATCTCCTATGTGCATTTGCAGTGAGACTGGGTGTGACGATCCACGTAAGTGGGTACTCGTTCACATCAGATGCCTGCAGGGCAACAAACCCAGCAAGCTGCTCTCCCAACCGGTTGTTAGCACTCCAGTTGGATGAGTGCTAACAAGGATTATAGGGACGAGTGGACGAGATACAAGCCCCTCCCGGGGCGGCGGAGTCAATCGTCGGCCGTGTCGGGCGGCGAGTCGGCGCCGACCCGGTAGCTCTCGGTGGCCCAAGCGCCGAAGTCCTGGCCCTGGCAACGGGCGCTGCAAAAGGGACGGAAGGGGTTGCCCGGCGTGTAAAGCGTGGGCTCGCGGCAGGCCGGGCAGGGCACCACGCGCGGGATGCGAATGGGCGGCGCAGGCTGTTCGCTCATGGCCAGCCGGTCAGGAGCACAACGCCAGGTCGAAGGTGGTGTCCAAAGCGTGGGGCTTCAGGCGGCCTTCGGCATCCGGCTTCATCAGACGCACCGAGACCATCAGCCGGTGGCCGCTGATCTCGGGTACCAGCCCCATGGCTTCGTCCAGGCGCACCCGCATCAGCTGATAGGTCTTGCCCTGGGGAAGGCTTTGCTGGTACTGGCCGGACTGGGCGACCACGCGGTGCGGTACGCCCGAATCGCGCAACAGGCTGAGCAGCATCAGCAGCGCTTCGGCCAAAGGAACCAAGGTGTCGACCCAGAGTGTCAGGTCGGCACGGCGTTGCTCGGGCGGGCACTGCTGCCAGGCGAAGTAGGCCGGCAAGTCGAACGAGCAGGTGCCTCCAGGGATGCTGATGCGGCTGCGTATGCTCATCAGCCAATCGTTGGTCGTGAGGGTGTGCCCGGCCTTGCCGCTCAGGTGGTTCAGGCCGTCGTGCGCGTGGTCGATGCGGCCGATGATTTCGTCCAGTGCCGCCTCTGAGACATGCGGGTTGCCTCGGTAGCTCAACAACTGGGACTTGTGGCGCTCCAGTTCCTTCAGCACGTCGGACTTCAGATCCGCCCGCGATGCGACATCCATGATCTCGAACAGCGTGACCAGGGCGAAATGGTGGTCCACCGCTTCGTCTCGCGGCAGCAGCGTGTGCAGCCGGGCGAACAGGTGCTCCAGCCGCAGCATGGTGCGAATGCCTTCGTTGAACGGATATTCGTAGAGAACCAAGGTGGGCGTCCTGAGGGTTGGCGCCGATTGTTTCACAGCACCTGCGGGCCGTGCTCCGCAAGTACCCAATGCTGCCAAAGCCGGGCGACGTGGGCCAGCAGCCCTGGCATATCCAGGCCCTCGTTGACGATGACCGCATCGGCGATGGCACGCCGCGCGGCCCGCGTGGCCTGGTGGCCAATGACCCGCAGCACCTCCTCGGGCGTCCAGCCGGAGCGGCGCACGACGCGCTGCACCTGCACAGACACGCCGCAATCGACCACCAGGATGCGATCGACGCGTGCGCGCCAGTGGGCTGATTCGGCCAGCAACGGAACGTCGAACACCACCACCTGGCGGGGCAGCGCCAGCGACGCCTGGTGTTGTGCCTCGCGGCCGATGAGCGGGTGCAGGATGCCTTCAAGGCGGGCACGTTCGGCGGGGTGGCCGAACACCTTGCTGCGCATCTTCACTCGGTCGAGGGCGCCGCTTGGGTCAATCATGTCCGCACCGAAAGCCTCGGCTATCGCGGGCAGCGCCGATCCGCCAGGGGCGGTGAGTTGCCGTGAGATCGCGTCGGTGTCGACCACCCGGGCGCCGAGGTCAGCCAATGCCGCGGCCACCGTGCTCTTGCCGCTGCCAATGCCGCCCGTCAGGCCAAGGCGCAGCGGCGAAGCATGGCTCACTGCCCGATCCAGCCCAGGACCCGTTCGGTGCCAGCCAGCAGCACGACGACACCGCCACCCGCCAGAAATGGCCCGAAGGGCACATATCCGCCCTCGCGCAGGCCGCGCGTGAACTTCATCGTGATGCCCACCACGGCACCGATCACCGAGGCCATCAAGACGATGGGCAGGATGGCTTGCCAGCCCAGCCAGGCGCCGAGCGCGGCCAGCAGTTTGAAGTCTCCGAAGCCCATGCCCTCTTTGCCGGTCGCCTTCTTGAACAACCAGTAGATGGACCACAGCGAGAGGTAGCCCGCCATGGCGCCCCACAGTGCCACGGGGAGCGGCACGGTCCAGCCCATGGCCGCACTGGCCAGACCCACCCAGAGAAGGGGCAGGGTCAACGAGTCAGGCAAGAGGGTGGTATCCCAATCGATCGCGGCCAGAGCGACCAGTGTGGCCAGCACGCCGCACCACAGCAGGGTCACCGGCTGGGCGCCAAAGCGCCAGGCTGCCGCCGCAAAGAGGATACCGGTCAACAGTTCCACGAAGGGATAGCGTGCTGAGATGGGCGTCTTGCAAGCCGAGCAGCGGCCGCGCAACCACAGCCAGCTGAGCACGGGAATGTTCTCGTACCAGGTGATCCTGTGGCCGCAGGACGGGCAGGCCGAGCGAGGCTTGGCCAAGCCGTAGGGGGCCAGCCCCTCCACCAGGCGGCCGAGATCGGTGGCCGCTGTAAGCATGCCCTTGGGTGCGGGTTTGCCGAAGCTGCGTTGGTAGGAATCACCGTCGGCGAGTTGCCGCGCGATGTCGTCCCACCAATCGCGTTCCATCATGCGGGGCAATCGGTGCACCACCACGTTCAGAAAACTGCCGATGCACAGGCCGAACAAGCCCAGCACCGGTGGCGAGAGCCACACGGCCACCAGATCCGCCGCCATCGCGTCAGACCACCTGACCGAGCTTGAAGATCGGCAGGTACATCGAGACGACGATGCCACCGATCAAGGTGCCGAGGAACACGATGATCACGGGCTCGAGCAGCGTCGACAGGCCCTTGACCATCTCATCGACCTCCTCCTCGTAGAAGTCGGCGGCCCGGGAGAGCATGTCGTCCAAGGCGCCCGACTCCTCGCCGATGGCGGCCATCTGAAGCACCATGTTCGGAAACACGCCGGACGCTGTCATCGAGGTCGTGAGGGCCGTGCCGGTGGCCACGTCACGCTGGATCTGTTCGGTGGCTTGGGAATACACCGAGTTGCCGGCGGTGCCGCCCACTGAATCCAGTGCCTCTACCAGCGGCACGCCGGCGGCGAACATGGTGGACAAGGTGCGTGTCCACCGTGCAATGATGGACTTGCGGATCAACTCACCGAAGATCGGCAGGCGCAA
>CAYJEC010000396.1:0-3893 GCA_964369025.1 uncultured Ideonella sp.
GTCGATGTCCAGCACCCGCGTCATCTGCTCCTGAGCCGGGTACTTGTGGGCCACTGCCCAGCGCGGCTCGCGGGTGACGAAGCCCAGCCGCTCCTGCAGAGACCGCGCGTTGACCTTGTAGACCACGCCGTCGATGTCGAAGGGCAGCGCATCACGCTTGTCACCCATCCGGCGGTGGAAATCGGTCAACCCGGCGGCGCCGCGCACCACCGCGCGGTCGGCGCAGACTGGCAAGCCGAACGCCGCCACGGCATCCATCAGCCCGCTGTGGCTCTCCGGGATCACCCAGCCCAGGACCTCACCCAAACCGTAGGCAAAGAAGCTGAGTGGCCGCCGGGCGGCGATGGCCGGATCCAGCTGGCGCACCGCGCCGGCGGCGGCGTTGCGCGGGTTGACGAAGGTCTTCTCGTTCTTCGCGCCGGCGGCGATCAGTGCCCGCTGGCGCTCGTTCAGTGCGTCGAAGTCGTCACGCCGCATGTAGACCTCGCCGCGCACCTCCAGCACAGCGGGCGCTTCGCCGATCAGACGCAACGGGATCTGGTTGACGGTGCGGATGTTTTGGGTCACATCCTCGCCCGTTTCACCGTCGCCCCGGGTGGCCGCCTGCTTCAGCACGCCGTCTTCATACCGCAGGTTGATCGCGAGGCCGTCGAACTTCAGCTCGGCGGCGTATTCGACCGGTGGGTCGGCCTCGGTCAGCCCGAGTTCACGGCGCACGCGTGCGTCGAAGGCCTCGGCGCCACCCGCCGTGGTGTCGGTCTCGGTGCGGATGCTGAGCATGGGCACCGCATGGCGCACCGGGGCGAAGCCGTCGAGCACTTGCCCGATGACGCGTTGGGTCGGCGAATCGGCGGTGCGCAGCCCGGGGTGGGCGTCCTCAAGGGATTGCAGTTCGCGAAACAGGCGGTCGTAATCGGCATCCGGTATCTCCGGATCGTCCAGCACATAGTAGCGATGGGCGTGGTGGTGCAGTTGCTGGCGCAGCGCGGCGGCGCGGTCGGCGGTGCAGTTGTCCTTATCCAGCATGCGTACCAGTCTACGCAGCACACGTGTCATGCGCCAGACGGCCCATGCGTGCACCACTCAAGATGCGGTTGATCGAAAGCATTGAAATTTTCGCAGGCTTCACCGGCCGAAAGCCCAGCTGATGGAGGCTGTGACGCGGTAGTCATTCAGCGGGCGACTGGTCGCCGTTGCGTCATTGGGTGAGGATGCGCGGTCTATAGCGAGCCGCACGTCCTGGCCGCGTGCCATCTCCCATCGCGCGCGAAGGCCCAGCAGAGTCTGGCGCGAGACGTTGTCGTGCTGAATCGTCAGGCTTTGTGCACTGCGCGTACTGGGTGTGTGCTCCAACTTCAGCGACACCGTGCGTGCCGTGAAACTGCTGTTTCCTGCTTTCAGATCCTGGCGATTCAAGACCGGGTTCACGCTCCAGAGCGGGCTCGGACGCCAAACAAGCTTGAACGTCTGCTCGTTCAGGCTGCCGTCGTAGTAGCCACCCGCGCGCAGCCAGACCTCGCCCGACAGAGCCCGAGACGAAGACGTTCCCATGTAAAGCCACGCGTAACCATACCGATGTTCACCAGACCGGATCTGCACTCCGGGTAAGGGCTCGAAGGGCGTCCCGACCGTTTCCTGCTCTACATACAACTCAGGCGCCAGGTAGCTGCCCTGGGAACTTTCCCACTCCATGCTCAAGCCTGCATAGCGTCCGCGCTCTGTGCCATCGCGGCGCGAGCGGCCGCCAGCATGACCACTGGCAACGAGGCTGTCGCCACCCGCCCCCTGGTGCCGCCAGCCCAGGCTGGTGTCAGCGACCCGCACTCCGGTTTCACGCACGTAGCCCAGCGCCGGACGAAACGCCGTGTCGATGTCGTACCAGTCAAACTGACCAGTCAGGCCAACGTTTGGAAACCGCACGCTCCCGCCATGGGCGGCACCGTTGCCCGCAGCTTCATCTTGCGAGCGTTGCGTCCAGGCATAGACCTCCAACGTGCGCTCACCCAAGAAGCGTGTGCTGCGGAACTGGTAGTCCATGCCTGCAAGCTGGTTGCGACCCAAACCATCTGGCGTGCCTTGCGTGGCAATCATGCCCAGGCGCTGGCTCTCGCCCAGGCCAACGGCTGCGCGGGCCACACCCATGCGCGCTACCGGGGAGTCGCTTCGCCCCGGCACCTGCACAACGAAGGCGCCCAGGTCAATGGGCCCGGCGGTACCCGAGAGCTTCAACCCGCCATCGATCGAGCTACCCAAGCCGATTCGTCTGGAGAAGAACGGCACCAACACCGGCTCTTCCACCTCCAGGCCGCCAAAGCCGAAGCGACCCGCGTCCTGAGTGAAGAAGCTGCGCCTTTCGGGCTTGAACAGCTCAAACCGCGACAGGTTGACGACCCTATCGTCCAAGTCTGCATCTGCGAAGTCGCTGTTGAGCGTCAGTGTGGCGTTCAGTGTCGGCGTCACGCTCAGGCTTGCGTCCAGCGACGGCTCCAAACGACCGGACGACCTCGCTCCGGCCGTGCGGCCCGCCGACCAACGAATCGCAGGATTCAGCCGCAATCCCCAACCTTGGCGGATGGGCATCACACCGGTGAGCTGCCCGGCATCCGTGAGTGACTCCACCTCGCGCTCCGGAAGCGCGCCAAACAAGCGCGCGCGCTCGCCGGTATTGGCCGAGTACCGCTCCACATTGAACCCCCAAGCCCGACCGTCCGCGGGTGCGGCAAGACCTGCCAGCGGAATGGCGATCTCAGCAGTCCAAGATTGAGAATCGATCTGGGCGGCAGCGTCCCAGAGCGTGTCCCAGTCCGCGCGGGCCACGGAACCATCCGCGATCAACCCGTCGCGCTGGGCGCCCAGCGCGTTCACACGAAAGACGAATCCGTTGCGCCCTGTGCCCTGTGGGTCGAGCACGATGGCGATGTGGTCGTCGCTGTCGATGGCTTCAGCGTCTCTGCGAAGGGCACGAGCAACCAGCGCTTTCACATTCGGCTCATGCGCGCGCAAAGCCAAATACAAGGTTGCGCCATCTTGCACGACAAACAACTCGGTCTGATTCGCCGGCTCAGCCCCTGGTGAAGGGGCCGCCTGCTTGAACGGACCCAGTGAAGGCACCCCCTGCCAAAACGGCTCATCCAGCCGCCCGTCGATCGCAGGTGCCGTACCCATTCGCGTCTGGGCCTGCACCGCGGATGCGTGCACGGCATTCAAGCTGAACAGGCCAAGGGCCAGCACCAACCACCTCATAGACGCATCGTAATGGCCAAGCGCTGCACGTACCACCAGAGCAAGGCGAACTCGTCTTCACGCCGAGTTCCGATGACACAGGCCGGGTCACCTGGACCTTCGCCGTGGGTGAGGGCAGCCTGACGCCGGCGCAACTCCCCGCCTCATGCAGCGGCGATGCCGCCGGCCGTTGACCGGAAGGTGAGCCTCGGCGTCAGCGCGGCTCGGCCAACCCGAACAGCCGCGCCCCGTTGCCCCAAGCGATCAGGCTGGCGGTCTTCGCGTCCAGCCCGCCCAGCCAGCGGCGGGCCTCGGCCATCAGCTGCTCATAGGCCTGCCAGCGCGCGTTGACCCAGGTGTCAGAGCCGATCAGAAAGCGGTTCGGGAATTCGGACAGCAGCGCCCGCCATTCGGGGCTCAGCTGGCCATCGGCGCCCGTCAGGCCGGGCCGGTATGAGAGCTCGCCCATCAGCGTGGGGTGGGCGCGAAGCAGCGCGCGCACCCGCTCGACCGGCGTGCCGCCGATGCCGGTGTGGGCCCAGATCAGGCGGGTGCGCGGCGCGTGGGCGAACAGCAGGCTGATTGCCGCATCGTCCACGTGGGCCAGCACCACCAGGTCGCGCTGCTCGGCAAGCTGCATCAAGCTGCGCGCCACCGGGCCGTTCGCGTTG
>CAYJEC010000397.1:0-3874 GCA_964369025.1 uncultured Ideonella sp.
ACTGGGAGGTCGTCAACGGCTCCGACGTTCAGGGTCACAGTGGCTGTCGAGACATCGCCATCAGCGTCGGTCAGCGTATAGGTAAACGAGTCGGGGCCGTTGTAGTTGGCTGCCGGGGTATAGATGAAAGTGCCGTCTGCGTTAACGGTCACGGTGCCGTGGGACGGCCCCGTGGCGAGCGCGAAGGTGTTGCCGCCGTCCCCGGACAATGTGTCGTTCGAGCCAAGGTTGCCGCTGAGGACAGTGTCCTCGGTGGCGACGAAGGTGTCATTGGCAGCGATGGGCAGGTCATCCACCGAATTGACGTTCAGGGTCACGGTGGCAGTCGACACATCGCCGTCGGCGTCAGTCAGTGTGTATGTGAACGAGTCGGGCCCGTTGTAGTTGGCGGACGGGGTGTACGTGAACGTGCCGTCCGCATTGACCACAACCGTGCCGTGGGCCGGGCCGGTGGCGAGCGCGAAGGAGTTGCCGCCGTCGCCAGACAAGGTGTCGTTCGAGCCAAGGTTGCCGCTGAGGGCCGTGTCCTCGGCTGCTGCGAATGTGTCATTGACCGCCACTGGGAGGTCGTCAACTGCTCTGACGTTCAGGGTCACCCTGGCTGTTGAGACATCGCCATCAGCGTCGGTCAGCGTGTAGGTGAACGAGTCTGGGCCGCTGTAGTTGGCTGACGGGGTGTAGGTGAAGGTGCCGTCGGCATTGACGACGACCGTCCCATGGGTCGGGCCCGTGGCAAGGGCGAATGTATGGGCTCCGTCGCCTGAGAATTGGTCGTTGCGACCCAGGTCTCCATTGAATGCAGCGTCCTCCGCCGCGTTGAACGTGTCACTCACCGCCAGCGGGGCATCGTTGACTGGGGTCACCGTGACGGTGACGTGTGCGGTCACCGGGGTGGTGCCGTCCGTCATCGTGTAGTCGAAGTCCGCGGGGCCGTGGTAGTTTGGCGCCGGGGTGAATGTCAGCGTTCCATCCGGATTCAGGCTCACCGTGCCCACGGTCTGCCCGGCGCCATCGGTCACCGGGACGGGCGTGCCAGGTCTGATGGGATGCCCGTCGATCGCGGTGATGGTGAGCGGATCCCCATCCGGGTCAGAGTCGTTGCCGAGCACGTCGATGATGGTCGGCGTGTCCTCAGGGGTCACCAGCGCGTCATTGGCTGCGGCGTTGGTGTCGTCGGCGGCGTTGGGCGCGTCGCCCACCGGGGTCACGGTCACCGTGATCGTCGAGCTCACCGTGCCGCTTCCGTTGCTGGCGGTGTAGGGAACGCTGAAGGTGCCGTTGAAGTCGGGCGCTGGCGTGAAAGTCAGCGTGCCGTCCGGGTTCAGCGTCACGGTGCCTTGCGGCAGAACGACCGGGCTGCCGACAGCGATGGCTTGGCCACCCACAGTGAGCACCGCGACGGGGCTGGCGCCAGCCAGATCGTCATTGCTTCGCGGGTCGAAGGTGACGGCTGCATCTTCGGCCACGGTCACCGTGTCTGGCGAAGCTGCGATGGCAGGCGTGGCTGCCATCGGCATGGCATCGTCTACCACCGCATTGGACCGTGGGGCGCCGAGCGGCTCGGTGCCGATGCTGGCAGGAGTCACGTCTTCGGCCACGCGGTCCACCCGAAGGCCGGGTTGCATCGAGCCGTCGCCGCCCTGGGCGCCAGCGGCCGGCGCCGTTTCCGGGGTGCCTGCGGCCACCTCGGCGATCACGCGTTCGAGCTCGCTCGGCGCCGCCGTCGTGCGCTCACTCTCGATCTGCACGATGCCGTTCTGACCGGTCAGGACCACGTCACCCTTCTCGACGACATCGCCCGCGTTCAGCGAGCGGACATGCCCTTCGGCATCACGCACCATCACATCGCCCCACGTCCCAACCACCTTGCCGATCAGTTGACGCGCTGGAACATAGCCTTTGGCGATCAGCGCCTGCACGACGGCATCTGCGCCAGCCTTGGTGGATGCAGGGGCGCCCAGGCTGACCTGGATGGTCTTGGCTCCTGCCGGGGCGGCGGGCAGCGTGGGCGCGGAGTGGGATGAGGACATGAGCAATGCTCCAGGAAGGGCTCAGTACCAGTTCAAGAGCCCAGGGTCGACATTGACCTGGCCCGTTGGCGGGTATGCGTGGGTGTGAACAAGGCCAGCGCGAACCGACTCACTGCCGGAGCCATGATCCGCACGCCCTGCGTGTCGGCCGTGCGATCAACGCTCGCGCAGGGCATAGGCCTTGGCCTTCAAGACGGGCTTGAGGAGGTAGGACAACACGGTCTTCTGGCCGGTCAGCACATCGACTTCGGCCGTCATGCCGGGAATCACCGGCAGGCGCTCGTCGAAGTTGGGCTGGTTGGTGCGGACGCGAACGATGTAGAACGCGTTGCCCTTCTCGTCAATGACGGTATCGGGGCTGATGTTCTCGACCTTGGCTTCCAGACCGCCAAAGATCGAAAAGTCATAGGCGGTGAACTTGACCATTGCATCCTGCCCCGGGTGGATGAACGCGATGTCCTTGGGCAGCACACGTGCTTCCAGCACCAGCGCGTCATCCAGTGGCACCACCTCGACGATGTCCTTGCCCGGCTGCACCACACCGCCCACGGTGTTGGCGAGCAGCCGCTGCACACGGCCACGCACGGGTGACTTGACCTGCGCCTTGTCCACCTTGTCGGCCAGGGCCACGGAGCCTTCGTTCAGTGCATTGAGCTTGCCCATGACCTCGGCCATGTCCTTGCGCGCGTCGTTGCGGAAGCTCAGCTCGGTTTCCTGGATCTTTCGGCTGGCCTCGCCAATGGCGGCCTGCACACGGGCGATCTGCGCCAAAGTTTGTTCGGCATCGCCCTTGTTGCGCGTGACATCGCGTTCCAGCCGCAACACCTCCACCTGGGAGACGGCCCCCGTGGCCAGCAGAGGGCGGGTCTGGGTCAATTCCTGCTGTGCCAGTTCAAGGCCGCGAATGGCGGCGCTGCGCTTGGCCTGCGCCTCGGCCAGTTCCTGCTGGCGCTGCATCAACTGCTGGCGGCTGATGGAGACCAGTGTGTTCAATTCGCTCAGCTTGGTCTCGTAGAGCCGCCGCTCCTCTTCCAGGATTCGGCGTTCGTCGTCGCCCTCCGGGCGCGGTGGCTTGAAGGCCGCGCCCTCGGCCAACGCGCGCAGGCGGGCTTGGCGGGCCTCCAGGGCAAAGCCCTGCGCGGCGCTTTCGCGCACGCCGGAGGTGGCGCGGGTTCCGTCGATGCGCAGCAGCATCTGGCCGGCCTCCACCACCTGGCCTTCGCGCACCAGGATCTCTGCCACCACGCCCCCATCCAGCGACTGCAGCACCTGCAACTGGCGCGACGGGACCACGCGGCCTTCGCCGCGAGTCACTTCGTCCACCTTGGCGAACGCGGCCCAGATCAACAGCACCGCCACGACGGCCAGCGTGATGTGGACGATCTGCTGGGCGCGTTGCGTGGCTTGGCGCGACATCACGCTGTCGGCAGCCTGCTCGAAGTCGCGCATGCCAGGCATGGCCAGCGCGTCGGTCGGCGCACTGAAAAAGGTGCGCATGGCGTTGGCCACGCCTCGCCATGCGGGAACCGAAACCGCGGTGATCATGGGCTCGGTGGTAGGCAGACGTGCGTTCATGCGGCCCTCGCAATCCGGCCGCTCTGCAGCGCTTCCATGATGCGGTCGCGCGGCCCGTCGGCGACGATCTTGCCGCCATCGACGACGATGACCCTGTCCACCAGCGCCAGCAGCGACGTGCGGTGGGTGACCAGCACGACCGTCTTGCCGGTGCTGAAAGTGGCCAGGCGCTGGGTGATGGCCGCTTCGGTTGAGAAATCCATCGCACTGGTCGGTTCGTCCAACAACAGCACCGGGGTGTTGTGCAGCACCGCGCGGGCCAGACCCAC
>CAYJEC010000398.1:0-3872 GCA_964369025.1 uncultured Ideonella sp.
CGCCCCTGGAGCGCCGCGGCCAGCAGGTCGCCGAAGTAGCCGTCCTCGCACGGCGAGGTGGGCGCCACAACGAGGATGTCGCCCGGCTGCGCCTGTTCCACGGCGACGTGGATGGTCAAGTTGTCGCCCGGCGCCACCTCGCAGGTCAGCGCGTTGCCGGCGATCCTGGCCGGGCGGTAGATGGGGCGCAGGGCCGAGGCCAGCAGGCCCTTGCGGCCCTGAGCTTCGTGCACCGTGGAGACGCCCAGCGCGGCCAGGCGCGTGATCAGCGCCTCGTCGGTGCGAGGGGTGTTCGTGACGACGATCGCCATGCTGCGGTTCCTCTTTGACTGCGATGTGTTCGTGCCTCAGCCAAAGTGGCTCAGGGCACGATCACGTAGTTGCTGAACCCGCCATGTCGGGCGCTCAAGCCCGAGATCGCCTGGTTGACGTCCTGCAACCTGGCGACCTCGTGCTCCAGGATGGACAGGTCGATGGTTTTCGATCGAATCATGTCGACCATGTCACAGCCTTCGGCCGAGGTGAACCAGGCCGAGCCGATGATCGTCATCGAGTTGTCCATCAGCCACTTCATGTCGATCGGCAGCTTGCCGACCGTGCCGCCGATGTTGACGATGGTGCCGCCACGCGCCACGCCGTGCATCGCGTCGTCGAACACGTCCAGCGAGACGGCCGCGCCCAGCGTGTCGACCATGAAGTGGGCGCCGTGCCCGCCGGTGCGGCTGCGGGCCCATGGCGCGATGGGGCCGTCTTCGGTGGAAAAGACCTCGATGCGGTTTGGCGCGAGCGCCTTCACACGCTCGAGCAGCGCGCGGTTGCGGCCGGTGCCGAGGATGTGGCTCGCCCCCATCGCCAGCGCGAACAGCGTCGCGCCCAGCCCAAGCGTCCCGGAGATGCCGTTGATGATCAGCGACTTGCCTGCCAGGGGGCCGAACTTGCGCAGCGCCGCATAAGCTGTGCCCAGGTAGCCCAGGCGGGCCGCTTCCTCGAACGAGATGTTGTCGGCCAATTTGACGATGGCGTATTGCGGTGCCGCCATGAACTCGCAGAAGCCGCCATGCGGGTACAGGTCGTAGATCGTTTGCGACTTGGTCTTGGAGAAGCCGAAGTAGCCGTTGAACACAAAGTACTCGCAGGCCACGCGCCGGTCGGACAGGCAGGCCGGGCACGCGCCGCAGGCGCGCACCGGGTTCACGTAGACGCGGTCGCCCGGCTTGCACCCGACCACCTGCGAACCCACCTCGACGATCACGCCGGCCGGGTCCAGGCCGAAGATCGCCGGCAGAGCTGGTTGCGGCAGGTGCGGGCACCACGTCGGCCAGTTGGCCAGCACGTTGCCCAGGTTGGGCACCATGCCGCAGGCCTTCACCTGCACCAGCACTTCGGTGGCCTGCGGCACGGGCCGCGGCACGATGTCAATTGTCATCGGGGCGCCGACCGCATGCATCCGGGCGGCGCGCATCGTCATTTCGGTCAAGGGTTGTCTCCTTGTGTCTGGGCAGGTCCGGGGCGGATGGCGATAGCGGGGCGAACTCGCTTGACATTCGATCCGGATGTTGGATACTAATCGGTATCGGAAGTCTACGCAAGATGCGAAATCAGCGCCGCCGCTTGCTTCCACTACCGTCATCCAGGAGACATTGCATGGCCGCCGATTCACCGCAAACACTCACTCCCGTCAGCCTGGCAGGCGGCGCGCTCGGCTTCAACTGGCTACCGGTCTTCATCGCACGCGAGCGCGGCATCTTCGAGCGCCACGGGCTCGACGTGGAGTTGCGCCGGCTCGGCAGCGTCGACAAGGCCACGGCCGCGGTTCGCAGCGGAGAGGCCAATCTGGCGATTTCGCCGCCCGAAGGCGTGCTGGCTGACGCCGCAGCCGGCGGGAACCTCAGGCTCATAGCCGCCAACTGCAACTGTCTGCCGCTCACCTTGGTGGCGAACGCGCGCATCAAGCGCATCGAAGACCTGAAGGGCGCCGTGCTGGGCACCTCGTCGCTCACCGAGGGCACGGCCATCTATACGCGCGAGATGTTGTCCCGGCACGGGCTGCGGTATCCGCAGGACTACTCGTTCGCGCTCGCCGGGGTTCACCAAGGGCGCTGGAAGGCGCTGCAGGAGGGCACGATCGATGCCGCCGTGCAGCCGCCGCCGTTCAACTTCCTTGCCATCGACGCGGGCTACAGCGATCTTGGCGAGGTCAGCGACTACCTGCCCGAGATCGCATTCACCGCGATGCTGGGCCTCCTGGAGTGGTTGCTGGCAAACGAGGCAACCGTGCTGGCCTTGTTGCGCGCCATCGCCGAAGCCACGACGTGGGTCTACGACGAGGCGAACGACGCTGCGACCGTGCCCGTCATGATGGAGGTGGCGCAGGCCGACGCGGTCTACGCCAAGCGCGCGCTTGACTACATGCGCAACAAGTCGGCATTTGCCCGTTCGCTGGAAATTCCGGCGGCCGCGCTGGACAAGTCGCTGGAGCTGATGGTCAACGCCGGCCTGCTCGATGGGGCCGCGAAGGACGACGCGCGCCTGGCCTGGGACAGCCGATTCGCCAGGGCGGCGGCAACGGCGGCGTCGTCGGCGCGTTGAACTGGGGCCGAACGATGGAAACGATGGCATTCGATCCCCTGGCCGTGCTGCGAGTGCTGTGCGGCTTGTGGTTTGTTCCGCACTGCATCGGCAAGGTCCGCAACGTGGGGCCGGCCTCGCAGACTTTCGCCAAAGCGGGGCTGCAGCCGGCGCGCCTCTTCGTGTGGCTCACGATCGCTCTGGAGGTGTTGGCCGGCCTCGGGCTGGTCTTGAACATCCAGCCACGCCTGGCCGCCGCGCTGGCCGTTGCCGTGCTGGCCGGGGCGAGCTACGCGGTGCTGAAGATCAACGGCTTCAACTGGCGCTGGCAGAAGCAGGGGCCGGAATACATGGTGTTTTGGGCCATGGCCTGTGCGCTGTCGGTGTCGGGCTAACATCCCGCTGGGAAAGCAAGCATGGGAGAGACGCGAGTGCCGAGACTGTCCAGGGAAGAGAGCCGCGCGCTGACGCGGGAGAAGCTGCTGGCGTCGGCCCGGGTTGTCGTGGCACGCGAGGGTTACGAGAGCGCTTCCATCGACCGCATTGCCGAGGAGGCGGGCTTCAGCAAGGGGGCGTTCTACTCCAACTTCAGCAGCAAGGAGGAGATCGTTCTCGAACTGCTGGAGACGCATTCGCTGCAGGACGTGACGGAGATTGCGGCGCTGATCGGCGACTCGCCCGACCCGGCCCACATGATCAAGGGCATCAGCGAATGGGCGCACCAACGTTCGGGCGATCCGAGCTTGGGAATGCTGGCGCTGGAGCTGTTTCGACGGGCGCGGCGGGACCGTACCTTCAGCGCGCGGCACGCCAAGCTGTTCCGTGCGCAGTGGCGCGGGCTCGGCGAGATCCTGCTGGGCATGTTTCCCGAGGGTCAGGCACCTGCGGGCCCCGAAGTGTTGGGCGGTGTCGTGTTCGAACTGACGTACGGCGTGGCTGCGCCCTTCATGAACGGGCCAACAACGCGCGAAATGATCAGCCTCGTGCTGACCGGGCTTCATCGCGCCTATGGCAAGCAGCCGGCGGCAGCTTCGGCCAAGAAGGCCGTGTCCGATGCGACCCGGGCGGCGAAAGGAGCCCGGGTCATTGCCCGGCCTGCGGGTTCCGCGCCGAGGAAGAAGGTCAGCGACTGAGGGCTTGCAGCCTGCGGGCCAGCAACGCCTACCAGCCTCGGGCCTTCAGCGCCGCATCCAGCCGCGGGTAGACGCGGCGCGCATTCGCCTCGAAGACCAGCCCCTTGTGGGCCTCCGGAATGTCGAGCGCATCGACGTAGCGACGTGTGTCGTCGAAGGGATGCCCGGTCT
>CAYJEC010000399.1:0-3862 GCA_964369025.1 uncultured Ideonella sp.
TGGTGCCATCATCATCATCGCGGTGGCGCTCAGCCAGGCGCGCAAGTAAACGCATAAGGGATGTCGTCCATCATGAAACTCGACCATAACCCCGGATGCACCGTGATTGGGACTGTCTACGGCCGGCCCGAAAAGCGCGCCGAGCTCAGAGCCTTGCTGGCCGAGTTCGTGGCGCCGACCCGAGCCGAGTCCGGCTGCATTGAGTACCAGTTCCATGTCAGCCAGGACGATCCGGACGCCTTCGTGTTCTACGAAAACTTCGCCAGCCAGGAGGCGCTGGACGAGCACCTTAAGATGTCACACCTCGCGCCTCTGCTGGCGCGCAAGGACGAGTTGCTCGCCCGTGAGATCGAGATCAGGCATTTCACTATGCTCGCACCCTACCAAGCGCAGCGCGGCACCGTTCTGTAACGCTCATCCGAAAACGATCCATCAACATGTCGGTCCAGGAAATCGCCAAGCGAGCCGGTGTCTCCACTGCCACGGTCTCTCGCGTACTCAATCGCAGCAATCTCGTTCGCCCCAAGACGCGCGAGCGTGTTGAGGCCGTGATTGCCGAGCTGGGCTACCAGATCAATGTGCTGGCGCGCAACCTGCGCACGGCCGAGAGCCGCCTGCTGCTGGCCATGGTGCCCGACTTCAGCAATCCCTTCTATGCCGAAATCGTGCGCGGGATCGAAACCACGGCTCGCAGTGAAGGCTACCACCTGCTCTTATGCGATACCGGAGCGGACCAGCCGGATGCGCGGCCCTATTTCGACATGCTGCGCAACCGCCTGGCAGACGGCGCGATCTGCCTGGATCCCGAGACGACCCAGCACGCGCTGCGGCAGGAGATGGCTGGCTTGTCGTGGGTCGCCTGCTGTGAGTTCGATCCTGCTGCGGGCGTGCCCTACGTCGGCATCGACAACGAGCAAGCGGCCTTCGATGCGGTATCCCACCTGATCGCGCGTGGTCGCAAGCGGATCGCCCTGCTCAACAGCGATGAGCGTTACATGTACGCGCGCCAGCGCCGCAGGGGTTACGAAGCGGCGCTGGCGCAGGCCGGCCTCGAGCCCCTGCCGGTCGGCCAGACGATGGGACTGTCCTTCGAGGACGGCCGCAACGCGGTGGCTGAGTTGCTCAAGGGGCCGGTGCGGCCCGACGCTATCTTCGCGGTGTCCGACACGCTCGCGACCGGCGCCATCCGGGGTCTGCGTGATGCGGGGTTGTCGGTGCCGGGCGAGGTGTCGGTGGTCGGCTTTGACAACATACCGATCGGCACCATGGTCGAGCCGCAGCTGACCACCGTGGAGCAGCCGATGAGGCAGCTCGGCGAGACCGCGGCGCGCCTGCTGTTGCAGCGACTGGAGGATCCCGAGGGCGAGGCCCGCGGCGTGCTGCTGGGTCACCGGCTGGTCGTTCGCGAATCCGCCTGAGGCTAGCCCCATCTCCCCATTCAGACGGCGAGGCTGGCGCCTTCGCCGCCTCACCACACGAGGTAAATACCATGAGAACCTTAAAGGGTCCGGCGATCTTCCTCGCCCAATTCCTGGGCGAAACTCCGCCCTTCGATACCCTCGAGAACCTGGCCTGCTGGGCGTCTTCGCTGGGCTTCAAGGGCATACAGATGCCCACCTCTGCCCCGGCGATCTTCGACCTGGAGCAGGCGGCAGACAGCAAGACCTATTGCGACGAGGTCAGCGGCAAGCTGGCCGAGCATGGACTGGTGGTGACCGAACTGTCGACGCACCTGCAGGGTCAGCAGTTGGCGGTGCACCCGGCCTACGACGAGCTGTTCAGCGGCTTCGCGCCGCAGGCCGTCCGGGGCGACAGCAAGGAGCGTCAGACCTGGGCGGCGCAGCAACTGGTGCTGGCGGCGCGCGCCTCGCAGCGCCTGGGCCTGACGGCCCACGCCACCTTCAGCGGCTCGCTGGCATGGCCCTACCTGTATCCATGGCCGCAGCGGCCGGCCGGCATGATCGACATGGCCTTCGAGGAGCTCGCACGCCGCTGGACGCCGATTCTTGATGCGTTCGATGCAGCGGGTGTCGACGTCTGCTACGAGCTGCATCCGGGCGAGGACCTGTTCGACGGCGTGACGTTCGAGCGCTTCCTGAAAGCCACCGGCAACCATGTCCGTGCCAACATCTTGTACGACCCCAGCCATTTCGTGCTGCAGCAGCTGGACTACTTGGCCTTCATCGACCATTACCACTCCCGCATCCGCGCGTTCCATGTCAAGGATGCGGAGTTCAAGGGCAACGGCCGGCAGGGGGTCTATGGCGGCTACCTCGGCTGGCTGGAGCGCGCCGGGCGCTTCCGTTCGCTCGGCGACGGGCAGGTGGACTTCAACCAGATCTTCTCGAAGCTGGCCCAGTACGACTACCCGGGTTGGGCCGTGCTGGAGTGGGAGTGTTGTCTGAAACACCCGGAGGATGGCGCGCGCGAGGGAGCGGCTTTCATCCGGGACCGGATCATACGGGTGGCCGAGCGGGCCTTCGACGACTTCGCCGCCAGTGGCGCCGACCCCCAGGCGAACCGTCGCATGCTGGGGCTGGAGGTGGCTGCATGAGCGCGTCCTCTTTCCAGCGGCCGCTGCGCTGGGGCATGGTGGGCGGCGGTCAGGGCGCATTCATCGGTGGCGTCCACCGGATCGCAGCACGTCTGGACGGTCATTACCAGCTCGTAGCTGGCGCCTTGTCGTCTGATCCTGGCCGGGCGTTGGCCAGTGGCGCCGAGCTCGGGCTGGCTGCCGATCGTTGT
Organism: uncultured Ideonella sp.; assembly: GCA_964369025.1. Classification (GTDB taxonomy): domain Bacteria; phylum Pseudomonadota; class Gammaproteobacteria; order Burkholderiales; family Burkholderiaceae_C; genus Ideonella. The sequence continues at coordinate 2,746 of CAYJEC010000399.1, forward strand.
TACAGCGACTTCCGCGAGATGGCGCGGCTCGAAAGCCAGCGCCCCGATGGCATTGAAGTGGTGTCCATCGTCACGCCGAACCATCTGCACTACCCGGTGGCTTGCGCTTTCATCGAAGCGGGGATTCACGTGCTGTGCGACAAGCCGGTGACCACGCGGCTCGGCGATGCGCTCGACTTGCGGGCCCGGACGATGTCCGCCGACGTGTGCTTCGGGATCACCCACAACTACAGCGCTTACCCTCTGATTCGCGCCGCGCGCGACCTGGTGGCAGAGGGCGAGCTGGGCGATCTGCGCATCGTGCAGGTCGAGTACGCGCAAGACTGGCTGGCCGGCGACCTGGAAAGCAGCGGTCAGAAGCAGGCCGCGTGGCGTACCGATCCGGCCCTCGCGGGGCCCGCGGGTTGCCTGGGCGATATCGGCACCCATGCGGCGCAGCTGGCCGAATTCGTCACCGGGATGGTTCCGACCGAAATCAGCGCCGACCTTGCCACTTTCGTCGCCAATCGGCGCGTCGACGATCATGTCCAGGTGCAGTTGCGCTATGCGCAGGGTGCGCGCGGCCTGCTGTGGGCCAGCCAGGTGGCCTGCGGCGAGGAGAACCACCTGCGCTTGCGGGTTTACGGCACCCGAGCTGCGCTGCATTGGGACCAGGAATCGCCCAACGAGCTGATGTTGCAGCGAGCCGGTGAGCCGGCCAGGCGATTGACGCGGGGCATGGCAGGCCTGCCGGCCTCTGCTCTGGGCGCCACCCGCGTGCCGGCAGGGCATCCGGAAGGCTATCTCGAAGCCTTTGCGCAAATCTATCGCGACTTTGCCGCCGATGTGCGGGACCGGCAGTCCGGCCGCGCGACGCTGGCCCGGGTGCCCGGCCTGGACGATGGTGTGCGCAGCATGGAATTTGTGGAGGCGGTTCTGGCCAGCAGCCGCAGGGACTCGGCATGGATCTCGCTGTGCTGAAGGTCGGTGCCGGCACCACCATCCAGCGCATGACCGGATGCGAGATCGTGACGCCGGAGAATGTCTGAGCCCGTCGGCTTGCCAGACGGCTAGACGTTCGCAACAGTGAAAAGCTCGAACGGAACCAGCGTCTGCCAGCGCTGCGGGCTGCTGCGGC
>CAYJEC010000400.1:0-1792 GCA_964369025.1 uncultured Ideonella sp.
GTGTCCTGAGTGAGATAGCCGCCGACCAGGTTGATCTGCGTCTGTGTCTGCTTGAACTTGATGGTCCCGGCCGGGACATTGAGACTGAACGTACCGGAAGGCACGGCACCGCCAGTCGGCGTGCCGGTGGCCAACGGAATGGTACGAGCAGCGGGCGCCAGATCATTGCCACTGCCGTCCGCAATCCGGTCGATGGAGATCAGGGTGAGTGAGGCGGTTCCGAAGAAGCCGGGGTTGTCAGCGGGAGCGGCCATCTCCCCGCCAAAGGCTCCGATGGGCGACTGGCGCAACTTGAATCCTTCGCCCGCATGGGCCGTTACACCGGTGGCAAGCAAGGCCGCCACGGAAACCGCATTCAGGACAAAGCAGACGCTCGAACGTTGGGGGGCAGATGCTCGCATGGGATTCTCCGGACAGGTCGAACTTGATTTCCATACACAAATGTATGGATCGGTCAGAATATAGCCTTGGGCCTACCAGGTGTCTGTGCGGGTTTTCGCTAAGCCCTTGAGCCAGGCAGGCGTCGCCCGGGGTGACAGCGCTTGCCACACAATCGACCGTCGCCTTCAGAGTCAAAAACGCCGGATGAAACGCACCGCCAAGGAGAAAAACCCGCCGGAATCGGCCCGCCTGTCGCGCGACGACTGGCTCGACGCAGCCTTTGACGCCGTGGTGGAGGGCGGCTTTGACAGCGTGCGGGTCCTGTTGCTGGCCGACCGGCTCGGCGTCACACGGGGAAGCTTTTACTGGCACTTCAAGGACCATGCCGATCTGGTGGACTCACTGATCCGGCGCTGGCATCAAAGCGAGATCGAGACCGACCGCCAGCTCGGCGAGATCCGCAGTGACGACCCTGGCGCCGATCTGATGCAGATTCTGGATGTGGCCCTGGCGCGAGGCAGCGGCGACCTCAAGGAAATGCGGTTCGAGCTGGCCTTGCGCGGCCAGGGGCGACGCGACCCGGTGGTCGCCAGGTACCTGGTGGAGGTCGATGATCAGCGCATGGAGCTGTTTGAAACCCAGTTCATGCGCCTGACCGGTGAGCCGCAGAAGGCCACCGAACTGGCTGTGCTGTTTTATCTCGCCATCACCGGCGGGGTGCAGGCGCTGAGCCGACCGTCCAGCACACAACGCATTGCCGAATACATCAAGGGCGTCATCGCTGACCATGTGATTCACCAGCATGCCCCACCGCCCCCGGGCCATTGAACACCACTTGCAGGAGAAACCATGGGCATTGCCGTCAAGAAACCTTCCATCGACCTTGGCATCGTCACCACCAACGGAGAAGCCATGCTGCGCTTCTACCGCGACGTGCTGGGTCTGAACTACCAGGCGCAGATCCCGATGCCGGTGGGCAGCGGCGTCATGCACCGCATGCTGTGTGGCGACAGCCTGATCAAGCTCGTGGTGGTGGACAACCTGCCCGCCAAGGCCCCGCCTGGTGGCATCCAGGGCGGCAACGGGTATCGATACTGGACCATCACGGTCCAGAGCATTGCCGAGACCCTGAAGCTGTGTGCCGACGCTGGCGTGCCCATCGTGATGCCGGAGCGTGAGATCCGCCCGGGGGTCCGCATCGGCATCGTCGCCGACCCCGATGGCAACTGGGTCGAGTTCCTGTCGATCGGTTGACCCGGTTGGTTCAGTGTCCCGGCGCTGGCGGGCGCAGGGCCCGCTTGACGGCCTCAAACCACAGCAGTGCCAGCACGGCCACAGCGCCCGCTGTGAGCAGTTGGCTGGGTGCTGGCAAGGCAAAGGCAAACAGGATCCGGGCAGGCGCCAGCCCAAG
>CAYJEC010000400.1:1802-3859 GCA_964369025.1 uncultured Ideonella sp.
AGCACGCCAAAGTAGCGATTGCCCGGCCCGGCATGCTGCCACGACGGTCGACTCCAGGACCGGTTGGCCCAGATCAGCCCGAGGTTGGAGAGCACCAGCACTGTGAATGTCAGCGCCCTGGCAGCGTCGTCCGAGCCGGTGGCAGCACGACCCCAGGCTTGCACCCCAAGCAAGAGCCCCAGGAGGCCCATGCCCTGCCAAAGCCCGCGCGCGACCACACCGGTCTGAAACAGCCGGGTGCCCTTAGGCCTGGGGGGCGCCTGCATGGCGCCCTCCTCGAGGGGCTCGGCCTCAAAGACCACCGAGCAGCCTGGGTCAATGATGAGCTGCAGAAACAGGATGTGCACTGGCATCAGCAGGAGGGGCCAGCCCAGCAGGACTGGCACCAGAGACAGCCCCACGATGGGTACGTGCACCGCCGCGACAAAGGCGATGGCCTTGCGCAGGTTGGCAAACACTCGCCGTCCATGCCGGACTGCGGTCACGATGGAAGAAAACTCGTCGGTGAGCAGCACCAGGTCGGCTGCTTCGCGGGCCACTTCGCTGCCGCGCACGCCCATCGCCACGCCAATGTCGGCCGCCTTGAGGGCCGGTGCGTCGTTGACACCGTCACCGGTCATGGCCACCACCTCACCGGCGGCACGCAAGGCCCTGACAAGACGCAACTTGTGCTCGGGCTGAACGCGGCAAAACACCTGTGTTGCGGGCAGACGCGCCGCCAACCCTGCATCATCGAGCGTGTCGATCTCGGCGCCCGTCATCATTGCGCCTCCGGGGACCAGACCGGCCTCGCGCGCGATGGCTGCTGCCGTGGCCGGGTGGTCCCCGGTCATCATGACCACGCGAATGCCGGCTGCCTGACACGCGGCAATGGCTTCGGGTACGTCAGGCCGCAACGGATCCTGCAAGGCCACCAGTCCCAGAAACTCGAACGAAAAGTCGTGCTGGCTATCGGGAAGTTCAGTCGCAGCCAACCTGGAGCGTGCCACGCCCAGCACCCGAAGGCCAAGGCCAGCCAGAGCCGCGACACGGGTCGCAATGGCTGCGGCAGCAGGGGTGTCGAGGTGGCAGAGATCGACCATGGCCTCTGGCGCGCCTTTGGCTGCAATGCACCGGTCCGACCGATCGGGCGATTGCCAGACCCGTGACATGGCCAGCAACTCGGGTGTCAAGGCGTAGTCTTCGACCAGCGTCCAGTCGGTGTGCAGGTGTCCGGTGTGGGCCAGCAGTCGGCGTCCCGCATCCAGCAGCGCCGTCTCCATCGGGTCAAACGCCTGACGGTGACTGGCGAGTACCGCAAACTCCAGCAGTTCATGCAAGGCCTCGGGCAAGGAGTCTGCCGTGGTGGCATCCGCTGCGTCCCACGCGGCTGCAGCGGACCAGAGCCGCCGCACAGCCATCCGGTTGACTGTCAGGGTGCCGGTTTTGTCGACACACAAGACGGTGGCCGCACCCAGCAGTTCAATGGTGGGGATCCGCCGGGCCAGCACTTTCTCGCGGGACAGACGCCAGGCCCCCAACCCGAGAAACAGCGTCAGGATCACGGGCAACTCTTCGGGAAGCACGGCCATCGCCAGAGTCAGCCCGGCCAGCAGGCCCTGCAGCCAGTCGCCGCGCAACCACCAGAATCCGACGCCCTGAGCGACCGCCAGCAGCAGCCCGGCCAGAGCCACCCGCCGCACCACCCTCGCCGTTTCCTGCTGGATCGGTGTGAGCTCGTGGGCAATGGCCGCCATGGCGCTGCCCATGCGCCCCAATGCGCTGCGTTCCCCGGTGGCCACCACCCGGCCCCGGCCAGAGCCCTGGGTGACGAGCGTACCGGCGAGCACTTCATCATTGGGCTGGTCATCGGCGGGGGCGCTGGCCATACCCGCCCGGTCCACTGTCACTTTGCGCACCGGAACCGACTCGCCGGTCAGCAGGCCCTCGACATAATTGGGCTCGCCCCACTGTTTCAGGCTTTCCACAATCGCGTGTACTTCTTCGTCGGTGACAAACGCGCCATGCACCCGCTGCGGATAGCCCGAGCCCGGCGGCAGATACAGCATGTCGCCCTG
>CAYJEC010000401.1:0-3850 GCA_964369025.1 uncultured Ideonella sp.
GCCACGCTGCGCATCAGCAGCCAGCACATGGCCAACTGGCTGCACCACGGCGTGGTCACCAAGGCGCAGGTGAAGGGCACGCTCAAGCGCATGGCCAAGGTGGTGGACAAGCAGAACGCCGGCGACCCGCTCTACAAGCCCATGGCCGGCAACCTGGACGGCGCCGCCTACCAGGCCGCATCGGATCTGGTCTTCAAGGGCCTGGCGCAGCCCAGCGGCTACACCGAGCCGCTGCTTCACGCCTGGCGCTTGAAGGTCAAGGCGCTCGGCTGATCGGCGGGGGCACCGGCAGCTTGGCGGTCTTGTTGGCGAACCGGCAGGCGGCCGTGGTCTGGCCGTTCTGCTTGTCGCGGTAGCAGCCCAGGGCGTAGGCCAGGCTGACCTTGCTCGTCTTGGGTGACCGAACCATGTGAGGGGGCGTGGGGTGGGTGCCGTCGTCGGTCGCCAGGAAGGTGCCGTTGTTCATGCCCAGCACATGCTCACGCTTCGAGAAGTTGGGCCTGAACAGGCCCATCCCACTGGGGAACAGCGCGGCCCCGGCGGTGATCCCGGCCCGGATTTCCTTCGACGACATGAAGAGTTCGTAGCGATCGTGGATCACGCCATCGTGGGCGTTTTCAGCCACGAACGCCGGCGTGGAGATGTACTCCAGCAGCAGGCGCCCGGTGTTGTTGCACAGCGCGAGATCCGGGTAGTTCGGGTAGACAAGCCGGCAACTCTGATCGACAGCGATGTTCTCGGCGATCACGTTGTCTGCCGTGCCGCCTGACCAATACGACATGGCTGAAATCGACCCGAAATCCTTGACGCTCAGGTCGAGCCCGACCGCGTCATTGGAGTCAATGATGCCCCAGACCTTGGGCCCGCCATCGTTCACCGGCGGGCTTTTCAGATGTGCGGCGAACTGATCCAGTTGTGAAGCCAGGCCTGACGCGCCCGCGGACTGGCCGAACAGCACCACTTCGCTGGTGGCGTCGTCGGGCTGCTGGCTCGGCACCGCCGGGCCGACGCCGCCCGTGTCGACCAGGCCCTTCTTGACGATGTCGACCACCGCCTCGGCAATGTAGGCACCATGGAACACGATGGGCATGTTCAGCGGCAAGCCGTTGGCGTCGACGCCGGTCATCGTCTGCACACCACCGCGCCCCTTCCAGGAGTCCGACGAGCAGTAATGGACATGGATCTTGTTGAAGTGCCTGAACGGGTTGGCGGTGAGGGTCCCCAGGGAGTAGCCGTCCTCGTCGAGGATTCCCTGGTTGTCGAAATCGGACATGTTCGCCGCTCCCCCGTCGCCCACCATGTTGTCGTGGCTGCCGATGGGTGGGGACGAGCGGTCAAGATCGTTCCAGCGCTCGACACAGGATTCGTTGTCGTAGCAGGAGCCGCCGCCCTGAAAGACGATCAGCCACTTCTTCCGGTACTCGGCCTTGGTGGCCTTCCTCACGTAGTAGCGGGCACGGCTGCCGTCGTTGCACACGGCGTTCGAGTACGCCGGCGTGTCGGCGATGTCGTGCGAGGTGGCCGGCTGCGCGCCCAGGGCCTGCGTGGAGGCCAGGCTCCACAGCAGCATCTGGGTGGCCACCAGGGCCGTTGCCAGGCCGCGCCGGGTTCGGGGCGGCAGGGGCCTGCAGGGGGTCATCGGTGCGCGCGGCATGGCAATCTCCAGATGTTTGCGCGTTGGGGTGGCACGGAACACCACTCTAAATGTCCGCCAGCTTAAGGACCGCGACGTGACAGCGCCACCAGGCCCCATCGGCGACCCGCCCCCTTACCGGGTGGCGCAGACCCAGTTCACGATGCCCTCGTTGTCGCCGCCCTTGAGCTGGACAAGGGTGATCGGCAGCGTGGCGGCGGCCAGCGTCACCGTGTGCATGATCGAATCGTTCGGCAGGAAGAGGGCGTCCTGCAGGCCACCTGCCGCGTCGAAGGCCTCGATCTGCAGGCCCACGCCCGCAAAGGCGCCGAGGCGCAGCTCGACGCTGACGGACCCGCCGGGCGGGCTGATGCGCAGGCCGCGCAGGTCGAACTGCATGCCATGGGCCGGCTGGCCGATCAGGTCGGTGAACACGTTGACGAACGGTGCCCACCCTCCGGAACGGTCCTGGAACTTGAACTTCGACAGCTTGAACACCTCGGGCAGCGGCAGGTTGTCGGGGTGGCCCAGGAAGTCGGCACAGCGAATGGCCTCGGCCTCGATGGCGTGGGCCGCCGGTGCACCGGCGAGCGTGAGCGCGGCCGCGGCCGCGACGAGGAAGGACGAGGTGGTTTTCATGACGGCGAATCTCCATGTGAGGGGTGGTGGGTGGTCGCGCCGCTGTTGGCACGACCTGCACCCCTGAAGAGACGGAATCGCCGGCCCCGATCCGGACACCGGGATGAAAAAATTCTGGCCGCTCAGGCCCAGAGCACGGGTTTGCGCGAACCCACCCAGCGCTCGTACTGCACGGCGTAAAGCTCCTCGATGCGGTTGCGCTTGACCTTGAAGGTCGGCGTGATGACGCCGTTGTCTACCGTCCAGGGCTCGACGACGACGACGACGCAATCGAGTTGCTCGTGCGGGTCGAGCACGGCGTTGATGGCCTTCAGGTGCTCGGCCAGCGAAGCCTCGATCTCCGCGCGGCCGGCAGCCTGCGCAGAGGCCTTGGCGGCGTCGGGGTTGAGCATCACGATGCCCAGCGGTTGGCCCAGGTTGGCACCAGTGACGCAGCAGGCCTCGACCGAGGCGTGCATCACCAGCCGGTCCTCGATGGGCGCGGGCGCCACGTACTTGCCCTTGCTGGTCTTGAACAGATCCTTCACGCGCCCGGTGATGCGGAGGTTGCCCTCAGCGTCAAGTTGGCCTTTGTCGCCGGTGTGCAGCCAACCGTCCGCCGTGAAGGTCTCCCGGGTCAGCTCGGGCTCCTTGAAGTAGCCCAGCATCAGCCCCGGGCTCTTGACCTGGATCTCGCCGTTGCCCGGGTCGATGCGGCTCTGGATGCCACGGTACGGCAGACCCACCGTGCCGGGGCGCTGGGTGCCTGGCAACGTGGCGTGGCTGACGCCGCAGTTCTCGGTCATGCCGTAGACCTCGACGATGGGCAGGCCCAGCTTGGCGTACCACCGCAGCAGATCCGGCGGCATCGGTGCCGCGCCGCCGGCGGCGAACATGCACTGGTCCAGCCCCAGCGCGCCGAGGATCTTCTTGCGCACGATGCCGCCCAGGATCGGGATCTTCAGCAGGCGTTGCAGCTTGGCGGGCGGCATCTTGGCGTGTACGCCCTGCTGGAACTTGACCCACAGCCGGGGCACCGAGAAGAAGACGGTCGGCCGGGCTCGCTGCAGATCGGCCGCAAAGGTGTCCAGGCTCTCGGCGAAGAACACGTGCATGCCTGTGAACAGCTGCCCATGCTCGACCAGCGTGCGCTCGGCCACGTGGGACAGCGGCAGGTAGCTCAGCATGCGGGAGTTCGAATTGATGCCCTTGACCCGGTCCAGCCCCGACAGCACCGACCAGGCAAACGTGTCGAAGCTGTGCATCACGCCCTTGGGCATGCCGGTGGTGCCCGAGGTGTACATGATGGTCGACATCTCGTCGCCGTCGCGCACCGGCGACTCGGCCATCGGTGGTGTCTTGGCGACGAGGTCGTCCCACTTCGGGCAGCCGCTGGCCGGCGCCAGCGGCAGCGCGATGCAGCGCATCGTGGCCGGCACGCCGGCCTTCATGCCGTCCCAGCCGTCGAGCTTGCCGATGAACAGCAGCTTGGCCTCGCTGTGGGCCAGGATCTGGCGGATGGTGTCGGCCGCCAGCGTGGGGTACAGCGGCACCGACACGCCACCGGCCAGCCAGATGGCGAAGTCGGTGATCAGCCAC
>CAYJEC010000402.1:0-3842 GCA_964369025.1 uncultured Ideonella sp.
CAAACCAGAGATCCTTCAGAAGACCTGGATCCTGCGCAAGCTGCTCTACCCAATGGACGAGATCGAGGCGATGGAGTTCATCCTCGACAAGATGAAGGCCACCAAGAACAACCTCGACTTCTTCGACATGATGCGTCGGGGCGGTTGAGCCCCTTGGGGCTGCGGGGCGGGCTGCGCTACAATGCGCGGTTTACCGCTACAGGCAAGTGCGCCGCATTGGGCGACGTGGCTGCCGGCACTCTGGCGAAAAGGAAACAGCGATGAAAGAAGGCATTCACCCCAGCTACCGCGACGTCTGCTTCGTGGATCTCTCCAACGGCTTCAAGTTCGTGACGCGCTCCTGCGCTCCGACCAAGGAAACCGTGAAGATGGACGACGGCCGCGAGCTGCCGCTGTTCAAGCTGGAAACCACGAGCGAATCGCACCCCTTCTACACGGGCACCCAGAAGAGCATCGACTCCCTGGGCGGCCGCGTCGAGAAGTTCCGCAACAAATTCGCGCGCGTCGGCATCAAGAAGTAATCTTGCGAGGCTGTACCGTGCAGGAAAGGCAGCCTTGGCTGCCTTTTTTCTTTCTGGACGTTCCGTAACGACTTCTCGCCCCATCGTGATCGCGAGCCAACCCACCCCCGCCCTGGTCACCCAGCGCGCGGCGCAGCGCCTGCCACGGGTGGCGCTGTGGCTGTTCAGTGCGGCCTACCTGCTGCCGGGCCTGTTTGGCCGGGATGCCTGGCGCAATGCCGACGTGACCGCATTCGCCACCATGCTGGGGATCGCCGAGGGCCGCACGCCATGGTGGGCCCCCACGCTCGGCGACCTGCCGCCCGAAACCGCCCTGCTGCCGCATTGGCTGGGTGCGTTGTTCATCAAGCTTCTGGGCAGTTGGCTGGACCCGGCGCTGGCCGCGCGCCTGCCTTTCGCAGCCCTGCTGGCGCTCACGCTGGCGCTGGTCTGGTACGCCACGCTGCACCTGGCCCGCACCGAGGCAGCCCAGCCGGTGCCCTTTGCCTTCGGCGGCGAGGCCGATCCGGTCGACTATGCCCGCGCCCTGGCCGACGGCGCGCTTCTGGCGACGATCGCCACGTTGGGCCTGCTGCAACTTGGCCATGAAACCACGCCAGAGTTGATGCAACTCAGCGAGGTGGCGCTGCTGCTTTGGGCGATGGCGGCGGCCCCTCAACGTTCGAAAGCCGTGCGGCTCGCCCTGCTGCTGTGCCTGCCGGCGCTGGCCTGCAGCGGAGCGCCCAGCATGGCGTTGGCCCTGGGTGCCCTCGCCCTGCCAGTGTTCCTCCGCTCCCGCTATCCGGAGGCCCGTGCGTTGTGGCCCTGGCTCCTCGCGTCGCTGTTGTTGGCCGTTGGCGTCGCCGCCTGGCTCGGCGCTTGGCAGTGGCGGATCGCTCTGCCTGCCAATTGGTCCAGCCTGGGTGGCACTGCGCGCCTCTTCCTCTGGTTCACCTGGCCGGCATGGCCGATGGCCTTGTGGACGCTGTGGCGCTGGCGCCGGCACTGGTTGCGCAGGCATATCTCGGTGCCCCTGGTCACCGTGCTGGTCAGTGTCGTGAGCACCATCCTGATGGGAGGCTCAGACCGAGCCCTGATGCTGGGCGTACCCGGTCTCGCGGTGCTGGCTGCGTTTGCACTCCCAACGCTGAAACGCAGTGCGGGATCGGCGATCGATTGGTTCTCGGTATTCTTTTTCAGCCTCTCGGCTCTGGCGGTCTGGGTGATCTACCTGTCGATGCAGGTCGGCGTGCCGGCCAAGCCCATGGCCAACATCCTTCGACTGGCGCCAGGTTTCACGCCGCACTTTTCGGTGCTGGCCCTGATATCTGCCGGCCTGGGCACGCTGGCGTGGTTATGGTTGGTGCGTTGGCGAACCTCCCGAAACCGCCACCCGCTGTGGAAGAGCCTGGTGCTGCCTGCCAGCGGTGTGGCGCTTGCCTGGTTGCTGACCATGACCCTGCTGCTGCCGGCACTCGACTATGCGCGCAGCCCGCGGGCCCTGATGGCGATGGTCGACCGCCACGTGCCGAAGGGCGCCTGTGTGCTGGCACCCGGCATGACGCGGGCCCAGGTTGCGGCCTTGGAAGTCTATGGCAGCCACCGGGTGCTGACATCCGTTTCCCTGGCCCAGCCTGTCGATGGCTGTCGGCACCTGTTGGTGCCACTGCGCGGAGCGGCGACTTCAGCGGAGGCGCAGGCGGCCCCGGCGGGTTGGGCTGTCGTGGCGCGCCTGCGCCGCCCGGCCGAGCGAAATGAGCAACTCGTGATCTACCGGCGTGCGGCAGAGTGAACAGCTCGCTCAGGCGGCAACGGACGGGGTCTGTTCCGACAGCTTGATTCGGTTGGCCGGCAGCACCAGCGTGAACCGACTGCCCTGGCCGACTGTGCTCTCGATTCGCAGTTCACCCCCATGGCGCTGGGCCACGTGCTTGACGATGGCCAACCCGAGCCCCGTGCCACCGGTGTCGCGCGAGCGGCTGCCGTCGACACGGTAGAAACGTTCGGTGAGCCGGGGAAGGTGCTCTGCGGCAATGCCCGGGCCGGTGTCACGCACCTCGATTTCGCCCGCACCGTCCACACGCTGACGCCAGCTGACCTGCACCTGGCCGCCCTCAGGTGTGTAGCGGATCGCGTTGGCAACGAGGTTGGTGATGGCACTCAGCAACTCAGCCTCGCTGCCCGCGAGTTGGACGTCGTCACCCCAGTCGAAGCCCGTGCGGTGCCTGCCGGCGGACAACCCGTGTGCGTCCATTTCCACTGACGCCCCCAGTCTCGCCAGCGGCAGCCAGGCGTCAACCGCAGGGCGCGGGCTGCCCTCCAGACGGGCAAGCGTCAACAGGTCGCCAACCAGCGACTGCATGCGCTGCGTCTGTTGGCTCATCAGCGCCAGCACGCGCTTTCGCTCGACCTCGGACAAGGGCAGGTTCGACATGGTCTCCACGAAGCCGGCCACCACGGTGAGAGGCGTGCGGATCTCATGCGACACGTTGGCGACGAAATCGCGCCGCATCGCATCCGCCCGCTCGCGCTCGGTGATGTCCTGCGTCAGCACCAGCCGTTGATCGTCGCCGTAGGGCCGCACGACGATGGACAACAGCCCTCGTTCACCGGGCCGGGGAATCTGCACTGTCTGGTCACCGCTGCGAGATTGCAAGAGAGCGACAAAGGCCGGCGCCCGCACCAGGTTGGTCACCCGCTGCCGCAGGTCGCGTTGGGCATCGAGGCCCAGGTGGTCGGCCGCCACTGCGCTGCACCACTCGATCTGCTCGTTGGGGTCGAGAAGCATCACGCCATTCGGCGATGCCTCGATCGCAGAAAGGAACTGCGCCAGCCGCTCGCGCTCGGCGACGACATGGCGCTCGCGCAGGCGCAAAGCCCGCTCGACACGTGTGGCCATCTCGCCCCAGAAGCCCATCAGCCGCGGCGGATCGGTCTCCTGCTTGCCGCTGAGCCAACGCATCAGGCGTTCACCGCGCAACGCATCGCCCCAGGTGGCCAGGGCCACGCCCAGGACCACACCCGCCAGAGCCGCGGGCCGTTGCAGGCCGAACATGGCCCCCAGCATGTCGCCGGCCATGCCGCCGCCGACCACCAGGCCAGCGGCAACCAGCAGCCTCAACCACAACCAGGGCATGCTGCCGTGCCTACGCGGTCTGAGCGACCGCCTGCTGGCTGAGCCTGTACCCTGCGCCGCGCACTGTCTCGATCATGTGGGCACACTGCGCTGGCTGCAGCGCCTCGCGCAGGCGCTTGACATGGACATCCACCGTGCGTTCCTCGATGAAGACATGGTCGCCCCAGACTCGATCGAGCAATTGGGCTCGGCTGTGGACGCGTTCC
>CAYJEC010000403.1:0-3825 GCA_964369025.1 uncultured Ideonella sp.
CCGGGCAAGCATGCCTGCCGTTCAGGGCAGGGCCTGGACCGCCGACAAGGCGTCCACCAGCCCCAGCCCCTCCAGCGTCGAGTAGCCCTTGCGCAGTGTCTGGCTGAAGGTGCCGCTGAAGGGCATGTCGCCACCCGGGCCGGTGACCACACCGCTGATGGTGCCGCCAGCCAGCAGGTCGGCCGAGTTGCCGCCGCCGCCGGTGGCCACCTCGTCGCGGTCCACACCGAAGTGCATGACCGACTTGCGGCCGAACGAGCCCGGCGCAAACGTGACGGTGACCTGCTTGCCGAACGGCGGCACCTGGCTCAACGCTGAAAAGCTGATGTCGGCTGCCGTCACATCCTTGAGAGCGCCCAGCACCAGCGGTTGGCCCCCACTGGCGCGCGGGTCGAGCTGAAGGCCTGGCACCGCGTTCCCCTGGAAGCGGCGCTGACCGTTGGCGGTGGACAGGTCGAGCGTGACCGACTTCAAGCTGTAGCCCTCCGGCGCTGTCATCCCGACACGGAAGAAGTTGGGCTCGAACTGGCTGCGCGATTGGCCGTCGCCGGTCGCCGAAACATGCACCGTGCCCACACCGAACGAGCCTTGCGCGGCGGCAAAGCCCGGCTTCGAGTCATGGGCGCGCGCCGTCTTCTTCAGGAGCTTGGACAGGTCGGCGGGGGCGATGGAGCCCGGACCGCCGGCCTTTTCGATCACCAACGCCGCCACCGCTGCTGCATGGGGGGCAGCAGCGCTGGTACCGAAGAAGTTGGGGAAGGTGTCGGTGTCCTCGATGGTGTCGCCGCTGAAGAAGGTGGTGTTCACGCCGTCCGGTGCGCCGATGTCCGGCTTGCGGCGAACCTCGGGCTGCGACAGGCGGTTGCCCGAGCCATCGAAATACATCGTGGCAGGGCCAGGAGAAGAGAACGACTCGGGCAGGTAATCCTGGAACCAGGCGAACGCCGCCGTGCCGTTGGTGCGCGCCGCCGAGTTGTGGCCAAAGGTGATCGGCGTCGTGTAGTTCATGTACTCGCCGTTGGACACCGAGCCGAAGGTGACGAAGCGCACCTGGTCGGCCACCGGCTTCGTGGTGGTGGTGTCCGAACGCACGACGACGATCTGGTAGGTGCCCGGGCCGACCTGGACCGCCTCGACCGGCTGGTCGGTGGCGAAGTTGTCGTCGCTGGATTGGGCCACCACCGCGGTGCCGGTGGAGTTGAACAGGTAGAGGTCGTAGTCGGTGGTGACCGCGCCGGCGTCGAAGGGGTCGTTCCACTGGAGCACCAGGGTGTTGGAACCGCCGGTCAGGCTGATGGTTCTCGACACGTCGATGCTGCCGTCGGTGGCCAGGTTGTGGAAACCACCGTCCGACGAACCCGGGGCAATCAGCGCCAGGTTCACCGTTTGCGAACTGGCGCGCGCCACGGCGTCGTCCACCTTGTTGTAGCCCGCCAGGTAGCCCATGGTGGACCCGCGGTTGCCTGCGGAGGCGAAGTAGGAGACGCCTTGCGCGGCCACCTCGTCGGCGGCCTGGGCGATGATGCCGTCGGAGAACATCGGCTCGGTGAAGTAGATGACATCGTCGACCACCACATCCGCCTTGCAGGGGCCATTCGGATCGGCAAGTTGCCTGATGTTGTCGGCGAAGCCGACCTCGCCATTGAATGCGGTGGCGAAGCACTGCTTCGCGCCCGGCGCCAGGTCATGGATGATCTGCATCATCGCGCGGCCTTCGTCGCTCCCGCCGCCCACATCCTCGATGAGCACCACCGGGCTGGTGTAGCCGTTGGGGTTCGCCGGGCCGGGCAGGTCGCCGGTCACGACATCCCCCGCCGCATGGGTGCGGGCGCCTGTCGCCGTGTCGTAGCTGTCGGACAGCACGCCCACGGTCACGCCGGCACCGGTGATGCCCAGGTTGTTGACCTGATCGGCCCGCACCGTGGCCGCGCCTTGCGAGGTGACCGTGCCGACGTCCGCCACGGGCCGGGGCGACAGCACCACCGACTTGACCCCCGCCAGCCCGGCCAGGGCATGCGCCTGGGCGATCGGCAGGTAAGCGCTGAACACGCCGTGCCGGTACTGAGGGACGGCGGCCATCGGTTCTGCACCCAGGGCGCGCGCGGCCGACCGCAGCCGCTCCAGCGGCACCCGGCCGTCCAGGTGCACGTTCACGCGCACGCGGCTGTGCTCATCCAGCACCGCCAGGCGTGCGCGCGAGGTGCCACTGTCGAGAACGGTCCGCAAGCCCGCTGCGGAGAGGTCCCGATGGCGCGCCTGGATTTCCGACAACTCGCGCAGCCCCAGGCCGAGCTTGCCGTGCTCCTGCGGCTTGGCATGCGCGGTGCCGAGGCAGGCCACGGCGACGGCCAGAGCGAGCACGCTGCGCGCCCGGTTCGGTGGGGTGGATCGGATGTTGGACATGGATCGGGCTTCCCAGAAACAGATGAAGTTCATCGCCACCGTGCGGCGGCGACACCCTGGGCGATCGCGTGTCTTCCGCGAGCGCCCGAGCCCGTTGATATATCACTGCCTTGGCCCTGGAACTGCCCGGTCTTGCCCGAACCCGGGGGATCAAGCTAGGGGGGCGGCGGATCGGCCGGCGGGTCGCAGCCGCCTGGCCCCGGACATAATCCGACGCTGATTCAACTCCCGGGCCGACCATGTTCACCGGCATCGTCCAAGGCGTGGCGCAGGTCGCGTCAATCACCGACCGGCCCGGCCTGCGCAGTCTCCGGTTGGCGTTCCCGCCGGCATTTGCGGCCGGCCTCGAGGTCGGCGCCAGCGTGTCCTGCGACGGCGTGTGCCTCACGGTGACCGCGCTGCATGGCAGCGACGCGGCGGATTTCGACGTGATGCAGCAAAGCCTCGCGCTGACCACGCTGGGCGCCTTGGGTGTCGGCAGCCGCCTGAACGTGGAGCGGGCGGCCAGGGATGGTGCGGAGATCGGCGGCCATCCGCTGTCTGGCCACGTCGACGTGACCGGAACGCTGGCCGACATTCGCCAGCCAGAGAACAACCATGTGCTGCGCATCGCGTTGCCGCAGCGGTGGATGCGCTATGTCTTCGCCAAAGGCTATATCGCCATCAATGGCGCCAGCCTCACCGTGGCCGAGGCCGACCGCCAGCAGGGTTGGTTCGAGGTCTGGTTGATCCCGGAGACCTTGCGAGCAACCACTTTTGGTGACAAGCAGCTTGGCGACACATTGAACATCGAGATCGAGCGTTCGACCCAGGTCTTCGTGGACACCGTGCGCGACACGCTGGAGGAGCGCCTGGGGCCGCTGCTGCCCGCCCTGGAGGCGTTGCTGCGCGAACGCGGCGTCTCGACCGATGAATTGGCGCGGCCGCCGCTGCCGCCTGCGTTGGCTCAGTCGACCTGAAACGCGCTGACGACCTGGACCAGGGTGGTGGCCTGGGTTCGGAGGCTTTCGGCGGCAGCGCTGGTCTGCTCCACCAGCGCGGCGTTCTGTTGGGTGCCCTGGTCCATCCGAGAGACGGCCTCGCCCACCTGGGTGACACCGGCACTTTGCTCGCCGCTGGCCTGGCTGATCTCGTTGATGATGTCCGAGACCCGGCGTATCGCGCCGACCACCTCGGTCATCGTGCTGCCGGCCTGGTCGACCAGGTGCGTGCCTTGTTCGACCCGGTCGACGCTGGCGCTGATCAGTGACTTGATCTCGCGTGCGGCCTCGCCGCTGCGTTGGGCGAGCGAACGCACCTCGCCGGCCACCACCGCGAAGCCGCGCCCTTGTTCGCCGGCGCGGGCGGCTTCCACCGCCGCGTTCAGTGCCAGGATGTTGGTCTGGAAGGCAATGCCGTCGATCACGCCGATGATGTCGACGA
>CAYJEC010000404.1:0-3818 GCA_964369025.1 uncultured Ideonella sp.
TGAGGGCGAGGTGCTGTGGAACGGCCAGGCGGTCACGGTGGCAAGCCCGGCCGAGGCACGTTCGCTGGGCATCAGCATGGTCTACCAGCATTTCTCGCTGTTCGACACCCTGACCGCTGCCGAGAACGTCTGGCTGGGCCTGGACAAGGCGAACACGCTGGCCGAGGTCACCGAGCGCATCCGCCAGGTTGCGGCCGGCTACGGGCTCGATGTGGATCCGCTTCGCCCCGTGCACACCCTCAGCGTCGGCGAGCGCCAGCGGGTCGAGATCGTGCGCGCGCTGCTCACGAAGCCACAACTGTTGATCCTGGATGAACCCACGTCGGTGCTGACGCCGCAGGCGGTGCAGACGCTGTTCGTCACGCTGCGCCAGCTCAGCAGCGAGGGCTGCAGCATCCTCTACATCAGCCACAAGCTGGACGAGATCCGCGCGCTGTGCCACCACTGCACGGTGTTGCGCGGCGGGCAGGTGACCGGTGAGGTCGATCCCACACAGGAGACCAACGCCAGCCTGTCGCGCCTGATGATCGGTGCCGAGCCACCGGCGCTGGCCCACCAGGCCTCGCACACCGGGGCGGTGGCGCTGCAACTGCGCGGCCTCACGCTGCCGCAGCAAGATCCGTTCGGCGTCAGCCTGCTGTCGGTGGGGCTGGAGGTGCGAGCCGGCGAAATCGTTGGCGTGGCAGGTGTCTCCGGCAATGGCCAGAAGGAGTTGATGGCCGCGCTGTCGGGCGAGGACCGGCGTGCGCCGGCCGGCTCCATCGGCCTGTTCGGGAAGGACATTGCCCACGCTTCGCCGCGCCAGCGTCGCGACCTGGGCCTCCACTTCGTGCCCGAGGAACGCCTGGGCCGCGGCGCCGTGCCGACCTTGTCGTTGGCACAGAACACGCTGCTGACACGCACCCACCTGGTGGGGCGCGGCGGCTGGTTGAAACTTGCCGCGGCGCGCGGGCTGGCGGCCGACCTGATTGCCCGCTTCAAGGTCAAGGCCGGCGGGCCCGATGCGGTGGCGCGCTCGCTGTCTGGCGGCAACCTGCAGAAATTCATCGTCGGCCGCGAGATCGATGCCAAGCCGAAACTGCTGATCGTCTGCCAGCCAACCTGGGGCGTGGATGTCGGCGCCGCAGCGCAGATCCGCGGCGAGTTGCTGCGCCTGCGCGACGAGGGCTGCGCGCTGCTGGTCGTCAGCGAGGAACTGGACGAGTTGTTCGAGATCAGCGACCGTCTGGTGGTGATCGCCCGCGGCCGTGTGTCGCCGTCGATTCCCACCGCCGAGGCCACGGTGGAGCGGATCGGCCAGTGGATGTCCGGGCTGTGGGACGAGGGGGTGGCGCATGCTCCGGCTTGAGGCCCGACCGCAACCGTCCAAGGCGCTGTCGATCGCCTCGCCGCTGATCGCATTGGCGATCACCGTGGTGGTCGGCGTGCTGCTGTTCGCGCTGCTGGGCAAGGACCCGGTCAAGGGCCTGCAGGCCTTCTTCGTCGAGCCGGTCAAGAGTGGCTACGCCCTGTCCGAGCTCAGCGTGAAGGCGGTGCCGCTGGTGCTGATCGCGCTGGGCCTGGCGGTGTGCTTCCGTTCCAACGTTTGGAACATCGGCGCCGAGGGCCAGTTCGTCGTCGGGGCTCTGGCGGCCGGCTGGGTGGCGATGCAGGCCGGCCCCGGCACCGCCTGGATGGGGCGGGGCATCGTGCCCATCATCCTGCTGGCCGGCGTGCTGGGCGGCATGGCGTGGGCGGCGGTGGTGGCACTTCTGCGCGACCGGTTCAACGCCAATGAGATCCTGGTCAGCCTGATGCTGGTCTATGTCGCCGACATGCTGCTGGCCTACCTCGTCTACGGCCCCTGGAAAGACCCTCAGGGCTACAACTTCCCGCAGACCATCACCTTCGACGCCGTCACCAAGATCCCGCGCCTGGTGACTGGCCTGCGCATGAACATCGGGGTGCTGATCGCGTTGGTGGCTGTGGCTGGGCTGTGGGCTTTCCTGTTTCGCAGTTACCGCGGCTTCGCGCTGCAGGTGGGCGGCCTCGCGCCAGCGGCGGCGCGCTATGCGGGGTTCTCGTCTCGGCGTGCACTGTGGACTGCGCTGCTGATATCGGGCGGTCTGGCGGGGTTGGCAGGCGGCCTGGAGGCTGCGGGGCCCCTGGGCCAACTCACCCCCTACGTGCCGGCCGGCTATGGCTTCGCGGCCATCATCGTGGCTTTCGTCGGCCGCCTGCACCCGGTGGGCATCGTGTTCTCGGCGGTGCTGATGAGCATGTTCTACATCGGTGGCGAACTGGCGCAGTCGCGCCTGGGGCTGCCCAAGGCGCTGACCGGTGTGTTCCAGGGCCTGCTGCTGTTCGCGCTGCTGGCCTGTGACACGCTGATCCACTACAGGATCCGCGTGGGCGCGAAGGGGGCTGCCCGATGAACGAGATGGCACTTCTCCTGGCCGCCACGCTGAATGCCGGCACCGTGCTGGCCATCGCCGGCCTGGGGCTGCTGATCAACGAGCGCGCCGGCATCGTCAACCTGGGTGCCGAGGGCATGATGCTGGTGGCGGCCATCGCCGGCTTTGCCACGGCGGTGCACACAGGCAGCGATGTGCTGGCTTTTGCGGCAGGCATGGGCGCCGGCATGGTGATGGCACTGGCCTTCGGGGTGCTGGTGATCTGGCTCAACACCAACCAGTACGCCACCGGCCTGGCGCTGAGCCTGTTCGGCGCTGGGTTCTCGGCCTTCGTGGGCATCAGCTACACCCAGCAGCGCATCGGCGACCGCATGCAGTTCGCGGTGCCTTATTTGGCGGATCTGCCCTTCGTCGGGCCGGGGCTGTTCCGCCACCACCCGCTGGTCTACCTGACCGTGCTCGGTGCGCTGGGGCTGGCCTGGTTTCTCTACCGTTCGCGCGCCGGGCTGGTTCTGCGGGCGGTGGGCGAGAGCCCCGAATCTGCACACGCGCTGGGCTATCCGGTGCGGCGCATCCGGCTGTTGGCGGTGCTGTCCGGCGGGGCCCTGTGCGGCCTGGCCGGGGCCTACCTGTCGGTGATCTACACGCCGCTGTGGGTCGAGGGCATGGTGGCCGGCAAGGGCTGGATCGCGCTGGCGCTGACCACCTTCGCCACATGGCGCCCGGCCCGCGTGCTCCTGGGCGCTTACCTGTTCGGCGGTGTCACGATGCTGCAGTTCCATTTGCAGGGCGAAGGCGTGCAGATTCCCAGCCAGTGGTTGAGCATGCTGCCGTACCTGTCCACCATCGTGGTGCTGGTGCTGATCTCGCGCAACCCGAATTTCATCCGCGTGAACATGCCGGCCTCGCTCGGCAAGCCATTTTTCCCGGGCGCCTAACATGGCGCCCATCTACCCCACGGAGTCGACCATGACCGTTTCGAAGAGAACCCTGCTGAAGACCGCTGGCCTGGCCGCGGCTGTGGCCCTGGCGGGCTGCGGCAAGAAGGAGGAGGCCGCAGCACCGGCGGCAGCCAGCGCGCCGGCATCGGCCGCGGCGGCCAAGCCTGCGCCGCTGAAGATCGCTTTCGCTTATGTCGGCCCGGTGGGCGACGGCGGCTGGACCTTCGCCCACGACAACGGCCGCAAGGCGGTCGAGAAGGAGTTCGGCGACAAGGTGGTCACCAGCTTCGTCGAGAAGGTGCCCGAGGCGGCGGATGCCGAGCGGGTCTTCCGTGACATGGTCGGGCAAGGCAACACGCTGGTCTTTGGCACCACGTTCGGCTACATGGAGCCGATGCTCAAGGTGGCCGCCGACACGCCCGCGGTCAAGGTCGAGCATGCTACCGGCTACAAGACGGCCGAGACCATGCGCACCTACGACAGC
>CAYJEC010000405.1:0-3811 GCA_964369025.1 uncultured Ideonella sp.
CTCACCGGCTTCGACGAACCCCGCAACACGGTGCTGTACATCGACAAGCCGTTGAAGGGCCACAACCTAATCCAGGCTGTGGCGCGGGTGAACCGGCTGCATGACGACAAACGCTATGGCGTGCTCGTCGACTACCGCGGCATCTTGAAAGAACTGGACACGGCGATACGCGCCTACCAGGATCTGGAAACGCGCACCCAGGGCGGCTTCGACGTCGCCGACATCGAGGGCCTGTATCGGAACTTCGGCACTGAATACAAGCGCCTGCCGGCGCTGCACGATCGGCTTTGGTTCTTCTTCCAGGGCGTGGTCAACAAGCTAGATCGAGAGCAGTTCCGCCAGCTTCTGACGCCGAAGTTTGCGACAGACTCCGATGGGCAGGAATACGACGAGCGGCAGAAGCTTCGCGACGACTTCTACGCCGCGCTGACCGAGTTTGGACTCTGCCTTCAGACGGCGCTGTCGAGCCGCAGCTTCTTCGAAGACAGGAGCTTCTCAGAGGCGCTGATCACGCGCTACAAGAGTGACTTGCGCTTCTTCACCGATTTGCGCCAGACCGCTCGACGCGATGCGATGGAGACGGTGGACTACAGCAGCTACGAAGAGCAGATCCGCCGGCTGGTCGACAAACAGGTGATCGGCAAAGAAGTGCGCGAGCCAGAAGGCGTGTACTTGGTGCACCAGTTGGGGCAGGCGGAGGACATTGCCCAGTGGTCACCGGAGAAGACCCGCAACGAAACCGACCTGATCCGCACGAGGCTGCGCAAAACCATCGAGCAGGAGCTGGCCGACGACCCGTACGCGCAGAAGGTCTTCGGCGAACTGCTTCGACAAGCCATCGCCGAGGCCGAGGCAATGTTCGACCACCCTTTAAAGCAGTACGCGCTGTTCAAGGACTTCGAGGAGCAAGTTGCAGCACGCAAGACGCCTGGCGTGCCTGAGGTGCTGAACGACGAGCCCCACGCCAAGGCCTACTACGGGGCCATCAGGCTTGTTGTTGGCGACCGCGTAGACGCAGGACAGGAGACGGATTTCGTCGCAGAGGCTCGCGCGATCGACGGCTGTGTGAAGACGGCGGTTGCGGAGAACTCACTGAACCCACAGAACATCGAGGCGGCAATCCGCAAGGCGCTGCTGCCGCGCTTGTTCACTCTGCTGGGTCTTGAGGCTGCGAAGGCCGTGATCGACCAGGTGGTCCACATCACGCGCCTCGGCCTTGGGCGCGACGCATGACCCAGGCGTCGAGTGTTCGCTACGGCGATACAGTCATACACTTCCGCATCGAACGAGCGCCGCGTAAGTCGCCTCAGGTTCGGGTTCATGTCGACCCCGACGGGCAGGTTGTAGTGCAAGCGCTTGGCGATGCCGCGACCTCCGATGTTGTGGCTGTGGTGAAGCGACGAGCGAGGTGGATCCATGCGCACCTGCAAGCGATCAGCGAGCGTCGGTTGCCGCTCTCACCGCGTGAATGGGTGAGCGGTGAGTCCCACCGTTACCTGGGGCGTCGGTACATGCTGAAGGTCATCGTGAACCCGGCCACACCAGAGAGCGTGAAACTGGCAGGCGGCCAGCTTCAGGTTCGAGTTGCACAGCCTGGTGCAGACCGCGTCCGAGAACTGGTGCACCGTTGGTACGACGCTCGCGCCGCGGCATGGCTCAAAGCCAGAGTCGCGGAACTGTCGGAGCGCTTGCCTTGGATACGCCACCCGCCGCCAGTTTTGCTGCGGCGAATGAAGAGCCGGTGGGGCAGTTGCTCTCCGGCAGGTCGAGTGACGTTGAATCCGATGTTGATCCGGGCACCGCGAGAGGCGGTGGACTACGTCATCACGCACGAGCTATGCCACTTGCGGCACCACAATCACAGTCGCCAGTTCTATGTGCTGCTAGGGAGGTATGTCCCGGGTTGGCAAGCAATCAAGCAGCGCTTGGACTCGTCCGCTGAGGAACTCCATGCTGAGTGGGGTTGAACTCGACCGTGCGGGTCGAGGGCGGGCCCGCTAGGAGATGGGCGGGATCAAGCTTCGACCGTCTGCGACTGGCCACATCGTATTCGACGAAGCTCATCGAGCTGCGAAGTTGCGGTTGATCCCAACTATGGCCAAAGAGTGCAGAAAGTTCGGTGTCTCACTGGTTGTAGCGTCTCAGGAGGCCAAAGACTTCGACCAGTCAATGTTCACTGCGATCGCGAACTACCTGACTTTGCGTGTGAGTGAGTCCGACTCCAAAGTTATGGCAAAGATCATGGCGCCCACGGACAAGGTCGCTCTGTACTCAGACCGCATAAAGCAGACGCCAAAGTTCAAGGCATGGTTTTACGCTGAAGGCATGAGACATCCAGTCTTGGTCGGACAAAAGGGGTAGCTGCGGTTTGGTGGGAAGCACCATGGCCCGCCGCAGTAGGTCCTTCGACGGACCATGTTCCGAGCCATCCGGGAGAGAGAATGCTCAAGCGACGATTCCGACGGACCTTGAGGCGTTCCGGTGCTTCTGAACAATCAATAACTTAGCCCGCATTCTGCCGACGGACCTTATTGAGGACATCAGCCGCAAGTCTCCGATGCGCGGGTTCGTCCATCGCAGAGAGCACCCTTTCAAAAGCCTTGAACCACTCGAGGCGGGCCCGGGTCAATGTTTCGTGAAGGGCCAGCAGGCGCGGATCGTCGGTGGGCGCGGGCGTGCCTGCGGCCTTCTCCAGCAGCGCTGCCACCTGTTGCATGAACCGCTTGCGTTCGCTGGCACTGCACTGGTCCAGATGGACGAGGCGCGTGCGCAGCGGATCGAAGCCGAGATCGCTGGCGCGATGGGCGTCGAGCAACCACGCCTTGAGCGCTTTGCGGCCTTCGGCGGACAGCACGTAGTCGGTGCGGGCTCGTTTGCCATCCTGCGCCTCGGTGCTTGCAAGCAACTGCCGAGCGGCCAAACGCTGGATGAGCGGATAGACGGCACCAGCAGAGCCGGACCAGAACTCGGAGGTTGACGCCGCAGTTCGCTTGGCGACCGCGTAGGCGGTGATCGGGCCGCCGTGGCCAATCTGGGCCAGCACGGCGCCTTCGAAGTCGGTGAGTTCTGTCATGGAGTTCGCCGATCGCCGCAGGGGTGTATATTACTAATCGTAGTATTCATGACGGAGGCCTGAGCATGTGTTTCTTCGCGCCAATTTTCGCCCTGTTCGCCGCCTTGCTGGCAGCAACGGCACCCGCCCACGCAGCGGGCGTGGTGGATGTTCCGTTGGAGTGGGCCGAAGGCCGCACCGCCGTGCGCGTGACGGTCGACAGCACCAACCCCCCGCTGCTGGCCACCTTCGACACTGGAGCCCAGGGCATCACGATTCGCCGCTCGGTTGCCGAGCGGCTCGGTCTGCCGGAGGTCGGTGAGATCCTCATGGGCAGCCCGCTGGGCGGCCAACCGGTGCCGGCCAAGCTGGTGCGCTTGCCGAGCCTTCGGGTCGATGGCGTGGCGGCCAACGAAGCACCGCGAGCACTCGACGCCATCATGGTGGACGACGCCCGCATGCTGGCGGGCACCGAGCTGGTGATCGGGCCCAATCAGTTCCCGCGAGCCTTGATTGAAGTGGATCTGGTGCAGCAGCGATTCCGATTGAAGCAAGCGCCGGATGCAGCGGAGGCCGCCTGGCATCCGACCAACTCGCGCGGCCTGCTTGAGACCGAGCTGGTCCTGGGCGAGCGCAAGGTGCCGGCTTATCTGGACACCGGCAAGGCCGGCTTCGTCGACCTGCCCAAGGGCCTGGCGGATGGGCTGAACCTGCAATCGCCGTTGAAGCCGGTCGGCAAGGCTCGGGTGGTGGGGCGCG
>CAYJEC010000406.1:0-3794 GCA_964369025.1 uncultured Ideonella sp.
CTGGCTGGTTGGCCCGAGCGCGTGCGCCTGATGCAGGAGAACTGGATCGGCAAGAGCGAGGGTGTGCGATTCGCCTTCCCGCATGACATCCGTGACGCATCGGGCGCGCTGATCGGCGACGGGCGCATGTACGTCTTCACCACGCGTGCCGACACCATCATGGGCGTCACCTTCTGCGCCGTGGCGCCCGAGCACCCGCTGGCCGAGCATGCGGCGCGCGGCGACGCCGAGCTGGCCGCATTCGTCGAAGAATGCAAGAAGGGCGGCACCACCGAGGCCGAGCTGGCATTGCGGGAGAAAGAGGGCCGCCGGACGGGCCTGGTGGTGACGCACCCGCTCACCGGTGCTGAGGTCGAGGTCTGGGTCGGCAACTACGTGCTGATGGGCTATGGGGACGGCGCGGTGATGGGCGTGCCAGCGCACGACGAACGCGATTTCGCCTTCGCCAAGAAATACGGCCTGGCCATCCAGCAGGTCGTCGCGGCCGACGGCGAAACCTATTCCACTGACGCCTGGGCCGAGTGGTATGGCGACAAGCAGCGCGCGGTCTGCGTGAACTCCGGCGTGCTCGACGGGCTCTCGCACAAGGCTGCGGTGAGCCAGGTGGCCGAGATGCTCGCCGCCAAGGGGCTGGGCGAAAAGAAGACCACCTGGCGCCTGCGCGACTGGGGCATCAGCCGCCAACGTTACTGGGGCACGCCGATCCCCATCATCCACTGCGACGACTGCGGTGCCGTGCCGGTGCCGGAGAAGGATCTGCCGGTGGTGCTGCCCGAGGACCTGATCCCCGACGGCAGCGGCAACCCGCTGAACAAGTGCGAGGGCTTCCTGAAGGTCGCCTGCCCGTGCTGCGCGAAGCCCGCGCGGCGCGAGACCGACACCATGGACACCTTCGTCGACAGCGCCTGGTACTACATGCGCTACTGCGACCCGGCGAACCATGAGGCCATGGTCGGCGCGGGCACCAAGTACTGGATGCCGATGGACCAGTACATCGGCGGCATCGAACACGCCGTGCTGCACCTGCTTTACGCACGCTTCTGGACCAAGGTCATGCGCGACATGAAGCTGGTCGATTTCGACGAGCCCTTCACGCGCCTGTTCACCCAGGGCATGCTGCTCAACGAGTGCTTCTACCGCGAGGACGCGTCGGGCAAGAAGCGTTGGTTCTACCCGAACGAGGTCGAGATCCGGCACGACGACAAGGGCCGCCCCGTCGGCGCCACCGCGCGCGAGGACGGCCAGCCCGTCACGCTGGGTGGCATCGAGAAGATGTCGAAATCCAAGAACAACGTGGTCGAGCCGCGCGACATCATCGCGCGCTATGGCGCCGACACCGCACGCATGTTCACCATGTTCGCGGGCCCGCCGCAGGACAGCGCAGCCTGGTCCGACGCTGGTGTGGAGGGCGCGCACCGTTACCTGCGCCGCCTCTGGGCCTTCGCTGCGAAGCACCAGGGCAGCGTGCGCGCTGCAACAGCGCCTGCTGGCACCGACAGCGCCAAGGCGACTCGGCGCGAGATCCACCTGGTGCTCAAGCAGGTCAGCCACGACTTCGAGCGCCTGCAGTACAACACCGTGATCTCCGGCGCGATGAAGCTGCTGAACGCGCTGGAAGACGCCAGCCGCGATGGCACCGGCGACGCCGGTGTGCTGCGCGAGGGCCTGTCGGTGCTGTTGCGCATGCTCTACCCGGCCTGCCCGCACATCACCCACGCGCTGTGGGGCGAACTCGGCTTTGCCGCCGCCCACGGCGACTTGCTGGACGCGCCCTGGCCGGCTGTCGACGAAGCCGCTCTGCAGCAGGACGAGATCGAGCTGGTGCTGCAGGTCAATGGCAAGCTGCGCGGCGCGATCAAGGTGCCGGCTGCTGCCGACAAGGCCGCCATCGAGGCCACCGCCCTGGCCCACCCGGATTGCATCAAGTTCTCCGAGGGCAAGCCGCCGAAGAAGATCGTGGTCGTGCCCGGCCGGCTGGTCAACGTGGTCGTCTGAGCGTGGCCCGACGCCGGACTGCCCTGCTCGCCCTCGCCGCGGCCGCCTTGGCCGGCTGCGGCTTCGAGTTGCGCCGGCCCGAGCGCCTGCCGTTCAGCCGCCTGGCGCTCACCGGCTTCCAGCCCCGCTCCCCCGTGGCCGACGCCCTGCGCCAGGCCTTGCCCGCGCAGGTCCGCGTTGTGTCTGGGCCGGCCGAAGCAGAGATGGTGCTGGTGGCCATCGAGGAGCGCTTCGACAAGACCGTGGCCGCCTCCACCGCGGGTGGCCAGGTGCGCGAGTTCCGCTTGCGGGTCACGCTGCGCTTTCGTCTGGACAGGCCGGACGGCAGCCCACAGCTGGGCGAGACACGCCTGGAGCTGACCCGCGACATGAGCTACAGCGAGACTGCCGCGCTGGCCAAGCAGGCCGAGGAGGCCGGGCTGGTGCGCGAGATGCGCGCTGACCTGGCCCAGCAGTTGCTGCACATGCTGGCCGCCACCGGCCCGCATGCCAAAGGCTGAAAACCAGGCATGCAGATTCGCGCCGATCAACTCGCCGGCCACCTGGCCCGCGGTGGCCTGAAGGCGGTCTACACGCTCTTCGGTGACGAGCCGCTGCTGGCCCAGGAGGCGGCCGACGCGTTGCGTGCCGCCGCCCGTGCGGCAGGCTACAGCGAGCGCCAGGTGTTCACCGTCAGCGGGGCCCACTTCGACTGGAGCTCGGTGCTGGGCGCCGCCCAGTCGATGGGCCTGTTCGCCGACCAGAAGCTGATCGAGATCCGCATCCCGAGCGGCAAGCCGGGCAAGGAGGGCTCGGCCGCGCTTCAGCAGTACTGCGAGCACCTGGGCGAAGGCCTGCTGACCCTCGTCCACCTGCCCAAGCTCGACCGCCTGCAGCAGCAGAGTGCCTGGTTCCAGGCGCTCGACCGCGCCGGCGCGGTGCTTCGGGTGGATCCCGTGGAGCGGCCGGCACTGCCGAGCTGGATCGCCCAGCGCCTGGCGGCCCAGGGCCAGAAGGTGCGGGCCGGCGAGGCGGGGCAGCAGGCGCTGGCCTTCTTCGCTGACCGTGTGGAAGGCAACCTGCTGGCAGCGCACCAGGAACTGCAGAAGCTGTCGCTGCTGCACCCAGCGGGTGAACTGAGCTTCGAGCAGATCGAGGCCGCGGTGCTCGACGTGGCCCGTTTCGACACCTACCAGCTCGCGCCGGCGATCTTCACGGGGCAGGCGGCGCGCGCGCTGCGCATGCTCGACGGCCTCAAGGCCGAGGGCGAAGCCGCCGTGCCGGTGCACTGGGCGCTGGCATCCGACCTGATGGCGCTCAAGCGCGCCCGCGACGCCCTGTGCGCCGGCCGGCCCCTGCCAATGGCGCTGCGCGAGGCCAAGGTATGGGGCGACAAGGAGCGGCTGTTCGAGCCGCTTCTGCCAGGGCTGGACGACGCCCGGCTGTCGCACCTGATCGAGGCCGCGAGCATCTGTGACGGCGTCATCAAGGGCCTGCGCCGCCCGGATTGGCCGGACGATGCGTGGGACGCATTGCGCCGCCTGGTCCTGATGACACTGGATCTGGTGCGCGCAGCCCGTGCGGCCGGGCGCCGAGGCGCACCGACGGCGCCGCAGGAACTGGCGCTGGGCACAGGTCAGTAGCCGCGCCCGCGGTCCACCTGGTGGGCCAGCGGCCGGCCGGCGCGCAGCGCCCTCACGTTGGCTGCCACCACGGCCGCTGCGCTGCGCGGGTCAGTCTGCGCTGCTGCGTGCGGCAGCACCGTGACTCCCGGATGCGACCAGAAGGCGTGCCCTGGCGGCAAGGGTTCGGTGTGGAAG
>CAYJEC010000407.1:0-3789 GCA_964369025.1 uncultured Ideonella sp.
GGCGGCTGGCAGCTCAGTGCGCTGAAGTGGTGTGCCCGCGTGGCCACCAAGCCCATCATTGCCGACGGGGGCATTCGCCACCACGGCGACATTGCCAAGAGCGTGCGCTTCGGCGCGGCCATGGTGATGGTGGGTTCGCTGTTCGCCGGCCACGAGGAATCCCCGGGCCAGACGGTGGAGGTGGATGGCAGGCTCTACAAGGAGTACTACGGCTCCGCGAGCGACTTCAACAAGGGCGAGTACAAGCATGTCGAGGGCAAGCGCATTCTCGAACCGGTGAAGGGCAAGCTGGCCGACACCTTGCGCGAGATGCGCGAGGACCTGCAGAGCTCGATTTCCTATGCCGGTGGCCGCCAGTTGGCCGACCTGCGCAAGGTCAACTACGTGGTGCTTGGCGGCGAGAACGCCGGCGAGCACCTGTTCATGTAGTTCAGCGGATCAGCATGCCGCCGCGCTCGCCTGGCTCCGTCCAGCGCGGGCGGTCGGCTGGCTTGCGCAGGCCCAGAATCCTGGTCTTGGCGTTGGCTGCGACCGCAGGGCAGCCGAAGCCGTCCGCATGGTCGCTGGCCGCGATCAGAAGCGGGTCGTCGGGGCTGCCGAGCGGCTGGCTGAAATCCTCCGCCACCGGGCAGGTGGCGTCGAAACCATCGAAGTACCGGCCCTGGTTGTCGGCGTTCACCGACTCGAAATTCACCACGCTGTAGACGCTGGAGCAGCCGTCGAACTGCGGCAGGAAGCCCACTGGCTTGCCGCAGGTGGTGTCGCCTATCGTCACCACGTTGACGAACGGCCTCAGCGCGTTGATGACCTGCTCGCTGGCCGAGCAGGTGCGCGGGCCGGTCAGGACATACACCTTCGACAGCCCTGTCGCGTTGGCGTAGGACTGGAAGCGGAAGGCCTGGTTGTTGCTGGATTTCCTGTCGTTGTAGAGCAGGCTCGCGAAGACCTCGCCTGCGGTGGCCGAACGGTTGGGGTAGGACGCCAGTTTGTCGGCCACGGACACCAGGCCTCCGCCGTTGTAACGCAGGTCCAGCACCACCTCCTGGATGCCAGCCGCCTTGAACTGGGCGAAGGCGGCGTCGAAGGGCGTCAGGGCCTGGTCGATCATGTCCTTGACCATCACATAGCCCATCTTGCGGCCCGAGGGCGTGGTGACCAGAGCGGTGTCGGGGACGGGGTCGAGCGCGTAGATGGCCGATGTGAGCGTCACCCTGAAGTCGCCGCCGCCGTCGCGGATGTCCAGCGTGAGTGTCTGCCCCACCTCGTCGGCAGCCAGGGCGCCAAAGTCATTGGTGGCGATCACCTCGCGGGCGCTCCGGCCGTTGATCGTGAGGATGCGATCACCTCGCCTCAACCCGGCCTGGGCGGCGGGAGAATCGGGTTCGACGTAGCGCGCGTACAGCGGCTGGTCCGGTTGCCCGGTGACCTCCAGGCCGGCCACCATCAGGCCATAGCCCAAGGTCTTGCCCTCTCCGAAAGTGCGGTCATAGGCCACCTTGGAGGTGGCATAGCTCCAGCGATCCGCAAAAGGAAAGGTCGGGTTGGCGCCGGTGTACTTCAACGCGTCGAAGTAGCTTTCGAGCGTCGGCGAACTGTCCGGGGCCGGGTTCGGGCTGTCCTGGTACCAGAAGTACCAGTCGTTCATGTAACTGCGCAACCAGACCTTCTGATCGGCTTGGGAGCAGGTGAGCGGCGGCTCGACGCCGCCGCTGCCACCCCCACCGCAAGCGGACAGCAGGGCCAATGCCGCCAAGGTGGCAGCACCGGCACGCCAGCGGTTCGACCACGGGCTTTTTGTTGGGGAAGTCGCGCGCATGGGTGTCTCCGAGTGTCCTGTGGGCGAGGTCGCGGCAAACGTACCACGACCTACAATCGTCCAACTCCCCAAGCACCGCGCGGGTTGACACGATCAATGTGTCAGCCTGTTGCCGGGCCGTCTCCGAATCTCCCCTTCCCATGACCGAACTCGCCAAATCCTTCGAACCTGCCGCCATCGAGGCCCGCTGGGCGCCACGCTGGGAGCAGAGTGGCCTGTATGCGCCGACACTGGACGCCGCACGGCCGTCGTTCTGCATCCAGTTGCCGCCTCCGAACGTGACTGGCACCCTGCACATGGGCCACGCGTTCAACCAGACCATCATGGACTCGTTGACGCGCTACCACCGCATGCGCGGCTTCAACACGCTGTGGGTGCCGGGCACAGACCACGCTGGCATCGCCACCCAGATCGTCGTCGAGCGCCAGTTGAAGGACCAGGGGATCGACCGCCACGCTCTGGGCCGGAAGAACTTCGTCGCGCGCGTATGGGACTGGAAGGCCCAGAGCGGCGCCACCATCACCCAGCAGATGCGCCGCATGGGCGATTCGGTCAGCTGGGCCCACGAGTACTTCACGATGGACGAGAAACTCTCGGCCACTGTCACCGAAACCTTCGTGCGCCTGTACGAGGAGGGCCTGATCTACCGCGGCAAGCGGCTGGTGAGCTGGGATCCGGGGCTGATGTCCGCTGTGTCCGACCTGGAGGTGGAGAGCGAAGAGGAAGACGGCTTCCTCTGGCACGTTCGCTATCCCGTCGAGGGCAGCAACGAGTCGCTGGTGGTGGCCACCACACGGCCCGAAACCATGCTGGGCGACACCGCCGTGATGGTGCACCCCGATGACGAGCGCTACACCCACCTCGTCGGCCGGCAGGTGCGCCTGCCCATCACCGGCCGCCTGGTGCCGGTGATCGCCGACGATTACGTGGACAAAGCCTTCGGCACCGGCGTTGTCAAGGTCACGCCGGCCCATGACCCCAACGACTACCAGGTGGGTCTGCGGCATGGCCTGCCGATGCTGACCATCTTCACGCTCGAGGCCAAGGTCAACGATGAGGCGCCTGTGGACTACCGCGGGCTGGATCGTTATGTCGCGCGCAAGAAGATCGTGGCGCAGCTTGACGCCGAGGGGCTGCTGGTCGAGACCAAGAAGCATCGGCTGACCGTTCCGCGCTGCGCCCGCTCGGGCCAGGTGATCGAGCCCATGCTGACCGACCAGTGGTACGTGGCGATGACCAAGCCGGGCGCCGGTGGCCAGAGCATCGCCCAGCAGGCCATCGACGCGGTCGAATCGGGCGAGGTGAGGTTCGTCCCCGAGAACTGGGTCAACACCTACAACCAGTGGATGAAGAACATCCAGGACTGGTGCATCTCGCGCCAGCTCTGGTGGGGCCACCAGATCCCGGCCTGGTACGGCGACGGCGGCGAGATCTTCGTCGCCCGCGATGAGGCGGAGGCGCGCGCCAAAGCCACTGCCGCCGGCTACAGCGGTGCGCTGAACCGCGACCCGGACGTGCTGGACACCTGGTACTCCTCGGCGCTGGTGCCCTTCTCCACACTGGGCTGGCCCGGAAAGACCATCGAGCAGGACCTGTTCCTGCCCAGTTCGGTGCTGGTCACCGGGCACGACATCATCTTCTTCTGGGTCGCCCGGATGATCATGATGACCCGGCACTTCACCGGCAAGGTGCCGTTCCGCGATGTCTACATCCACGGCCTGGTGCTCGATGCACAGAGCAAGAAGATGAGCAAATCCGAGGGCAACGTGCTCGACCCGGTGGATTTGATCGACGGAATCGCCCTGCCCGCCCTGCTGGACAAGCGGGTCGTCGGGCTGCGCAAGCCGGAGACCGCGCCCAAGGTGCGCAAGAGTACCGAGAAGGAATTCCCGGAAGGCATTCCCGGTTACGGGGCCGACGCACTGCGCTTCACCTTCGCCGCCATGGCCACGCTGGGCCGCACGGTCAACTTC